>USJM01000163.1 GCA_900555005.1 uncultured Lachnospiraceae bacterium
ATATTATCCGCTCCGGGCCAGAAAGGCCGCGATGACGAAGACGGCTGCGGGCATGCCCGCCAGCTACTCCCTTTTACCTGTTTTTTCTTTTCAAATAGTAGCTGTAAATCCATGCTGCGTCAAGCAGAATTCCTCATCCCCGGTTCTGGCTGTCCTGTCCGGCTATCCCCGTTTCCTCCTTACGATCATTCCGATCATTGCCCGGCTCTTCTTGTCCTGGCTGCCCGCCCAGCCCGGAGTCCTCCATGATATCCTGCCACTGTACCAGCTCCTTCGTCCATTCGTCCCTGGCCTTTTCCATTCTGCTTTTCAGGATTTCCAGAGACTGAACCGTCTCTTCCGGCATTCCTTCCAGATAAGCCTCCGGCGACATCTGCCGGTTTTCTGCCGCTTCAAGCGCCTCCTGATATTCCGCCGCCGCCCTGGCATAGGCTTCTTCCGCACGCTCCCGCGCATGTTGATTGACTCCAAGCTCCCAGTCCAGCTGCAAGGAGGCGGTCGAAAGCTCCCTCGGGCGCATAGAAGTTCCCTTCGGCACCGCGCGCAGTTCCTCGATCATCCTTTGCTCTTTGGCGCTTCGGAGAGCAGCCGCATCAGTCCCCGCTTCCGAACTTTGCCTTCCCCGGTAGTGCTCATAACCGAACGGATAGTAGAGAACCTCCTGGGAATCCGGGGGAAAATACAGAAGCTCCTGTGCCACATGGCTCAGAAAATAGCGGTCATGGGAAATGAACACCAGTGTCCCCTGATACTGCCGGAAGATGGATTCCAGCGTTTCCTTCGCCGGAATGTCCATGTTGTTGGTCGGCTCGTCCAGAAGCAGCAGATTCGGCTTCTCTTCCAGAAGCACAGCCAGAACCAGCCTCGCCTTCTCCCCGCCTGACAGTTCCGATACCTTTTTTCCGAAGTCCTTCTCCCGGAACAGATACCCGGCCAGCGTCTTCCGCACCTGCGCTCCCGTAAGTACCGGATAGCGGTCATGGAAGTAGTCAAAAACATGTTCATCACTTGTCAGCTCCGCCGACTTCTGGTCAAAGTAGCCGATCTGAGCCGTCTCACTGATGGAAAGCTTTCCCTCCAGCTTCGGCAGAAGACCTGCCAATGTCTTCATATAAGCACTCTTCCCGGCACCATTTGGACCGAAGATGCCGATCTTCTGTCCTCTCTTGAGCCGGAAGCTCACGCAGCGTAGCGGATGGCTCTTCTCATAGCCGATCACCAGCCCGTCACAGTCCAGGACATTCTTGCTCCCGCGAACCGCCGGGATGATTTCCTCGGTATGGAGCCGCGCCTCATCTTCCTGTGGTTTTGGCATCCGCTCCATCCGCTCCAGCATCTTTGCTCTGGACCGGGCGAATGCCGCTTTTCTCGGCTTGCTCCGGAATCTGGAGATCAGCTCCTCCAGACGCTGGATTTCCGCCTGCTGTGCCTCATACTGTCTCAGCTGACGCTCATGCCTTTTCTGCTTTTCAGCCCGGTACGCTGTATAGTTTCCCACATACCGGGTCAGTTTTCCGCCTGATACCTCCCAGACCACGTCAGCCGTCCGGTCGATGAAATACCTGTCGTGGGATACCATGACCACTGCCTTCGGGTATGCCCGTACCTCGTCCTCCAGCCACTCCACCGTCTCCAGATCCAGATGGTTGGTCGGTTCATCCAAAAGCAGAATGTCCGGTCTTGTCGCAAACAGCCTCAGAAGCAGGATCTTTGCCTGCTCTCCCCCTGAAAATGCCGAAAGCCTTTTCCGCCGGTCTTCCATCTGGAAGCCCAGCCGTGTGAAATGTTTGTAAAAGTCCGAAACAAAGGAAGCGTATAGAGCCGACTGTTCCGGAATCGCCTGCAGGCTGGCAGCCTCCCGGACAAACACCTCCGGCGTCTTTTCTGCATCCTCCGGGGCAGCCGTCTGGGAAAAACGGCCGATCGTCACCGTCCTGGACACATGAACTTCCGCCTCCGGGTGTCCGTCTCTTATGTCAGGCCGGCAGCTTCCGTCAAGCACCTCAAGAAGCGTAGACTTTCCGGCTCCATTTTTTCCTACTACGGCAATCTTCTCTGTCCCCCGGATACTGAAGGAGAAATCCTCCAGAACCGCATGTCCGCCCCTGCTTACAGAGGCATTGCTGATCTCAAGAAGCATCGCTTCAGAACCTTACGTACCTGCTCTGCGGCAGAAACAGGTTATCCTTCCCAATCTGGGAAAGAGAGGAGACGCCGCACATCTTCATCGTGTCCGCAAGCTCCTTCCCAAGCTTTTCCGTCAGAAGCTTCACGCCTTCTTCGACCCCGCCGTACACTGCTGTCACATACGGCCGTGCGATGAGCACCGCGTCCGCTCCAAGCGCGAGCGCCTTGAAGACATCGACGCCCGACCGGATGCCGCCGTCCACCAGCACCAGCATGGATCCCTTCACCGCATCCGCAATCTGTTCCAGCATCTCCGCAGTCGACGGCGTCTGGTCCAGACGCGGCCGCCGTGGTTAGAGACAACGATGGCAGACGCACCAGCCGCCTTCGCGTCCAGCGCTCCCTTCACCGTCATCACGCCCTTGACGATGAATGGCTTCCCGGCCATCCGGACAATCTCTCCCAGCTCCTCCACCGTCTTGCTTCCTGCCGGTGGCTGAAGTCCCTGCAGAAATGGAAGCCCGGCCGCATCCACGTCCATGGCGACCGCAAACGATCCGGATTCCTTCACCAGCGCAAACTTCTCCCTCAGCGTATCGACATCCCAGGGTTTTACGGTCGGAATACCGGCTCCGCCTGCCGCGTGAATCGCGGCTGTGGCAGCCTTCATGACCTCCGCGTTCGTCCCGTCTCCTGTGAACGCAGCGATCCCGGCATCCCGGCATGCCCTGACAAGAATGTCATTGTACCGGATATCATCCAGCTTGTCTCCGTAGTGCAGGTTGACAGCTCCAACCGGCCCTGCGAAGATCGGATACTTCATTCTCTTTCCGAAGAAGTCAAATCCCGTGTCCGGCTCCCTGTTCTCCGCAATCGTATTCAGATTGATGCGCACCTTCTGCCAGGCTTCATAGTTCCGGATCGCAACATCTCCGACTCCCTTTGCCCCCGGACCCGGCATCGTATTCCCGCAGGCCTTGCCGTTGCATACCGGACAGGCCTTGCAGTGCGGCCCTATACAGGTTCTCGCCTTCTCAAGTAGTTCCTTGTATGTCATGACTGAATCAACCTCCTCTACTGGTCTGTGGCTGACCGGCCCCGTCAGTATCTCTCCTGAGATCCCAGGAGGAATCACGCAGCCACACATTGTTTCTATTACTATATCATACAAGGCTGCTCATTCAGCCATTTTTCTATGCTTTGCAAAACATTGAAATGTATCGATCAGAATTTGCCCATTTGATTTCCCCTGTTGACCGGGCCGGCATCAGTCCCCTATACTGGAAGTCATGAATTGAATACGTGTGATAACAGGAGGAATGAATGTATGCGTATCGCAATACCATATGAAGAGGGAAACGTCTTTCAGCACTTCGGAAAATCGAAGCAGTTCAAGCTCTATACCATCGAGGACGGAAAGATCGTCTCCTCCGAAGTGATCGATGCAGGGGATACCGGCCATGAGGCACTTGCCGGCCTCCTCGCAGAGCTGGATGTGAGGGCCGTCATCTGCGGCGGACTCGGGCAGGGCATGATGAACGCCCTTTCATCTGCGGGGATTGATGTATATCCCGGCATCTCAGGAGACGCTGACGAGGCTGCCATCTCCTTCCTTCTCGGAAAGCTTCAGCCGGGAGAAGCAAACTGTGACCACCACCATGAGAAAGCAGGCGAACCGGATTCCGGCAGCTGCGGAAACCACGAAGAAGGCTGCTGCGGCAGCAAGTCTCCTGATGGCAGCAGTGAATCTGCAGAAGGATGCTGTGGAGGCAATCAGGAAGATGGAGAGGGCTGCTGCGGAAGCGATGAAGGCTGCGGCGGTGGCTGCGGCGGATGTGGCGGCGGCGCGGCAGTCACATGGAAGTCATCCTGGATGGAAAGAATGCCGGAAAGACGGTTCATGTCCATTACAGGGGGACCTTTAATGACGGGACACAGTTCGACTCCTCGTACGATCGCGGCGAGCCGCTCTCCTTTGTCAGCGGGACCGGCATGATGATTCCTGGGTTCGACAAGGCTGTCGTCAACATGGAGCCCGGCGACGTCGTGGATATTCACCTGATGCCGGAGGACGCCTATGGCATGCCGGATCCGGACAATGTCATCGCGCTGAAGATCGCAGATCTTCCCGGGTCCGAGAACCTGACTCTTGGGCAGCGGGTTTTCCTGCGGGATGACTACGGACACTCCTTCCCGGTTCGTGTCACCTCGATGGACAGCGAGAACATCACTCTCGACGCCAACCACGAGATGGCAGGCAAGGAACTGAACTTCCACATCGAACTGATTTCTGTTGAAGACTAAAAGAGAAGGCGTCCGCAGCAAGAACGCTGCGGGCGGCCCCGT
>USJM01000164.1 GCA_900555005.1 uncultured Lachnospiraceae bacterium
CGGATTGCCCCAGAGCTGGCCGGTCGCGCTGAAATAATCCGGCGGAACACCCGCTACTTCGAGCGGATACCCCCTGGAATCCAGCCGGAACAGATTGCGCTGCGCCCAGAGATCCGCACAGTCAACGACATAAAGATCGGGATGTCCCCGATGATCCAGATGTCTTTCTGAGCTGCCAGCAGTCTGATCCGGTTCCACTGACGGTCAAACAGGAACTGGACAAACTCAAAGAACCGGATCTCGTCCCTCTCCTTCCCCGCATAGGCAGCCATCGCCTCCGGCTTCCTGTCCCGGATGTCTGCATCCCAGTCCAGCCAGCAGCGTTCGCCGAATGCCTCCTTGACGGCCATGAATAGCGCATAATCCGGGAGCCAGTACCGTTCACGTTCCACGAATGCCTCAAACGCCGGAAGAAACCGTTCTTCCATCTCCGGGCGGCAGAAATGCTCATACGCCTTTCTCAAAAGGTCCATCTTGAAGGCAATCGCTTTCCCATAGTCCACCCTGCGCGGGTCAGACTGCGGAACCTCCCACAAATCTGATTCATCCAGAAGACCATCCTCTTTGAGCAGGTCCGGACTGATGATATAAGGCTGCCCTGCAAACGCGGACATAGCCTGGTATGGAGAGTCCCCGAAGCCAGTCGGTCCGAGCGGCAGCGTCTGCCACAGATGCTGATGTGAAGCTGCCAGGAAATCAATAAAATCCTCCGCTCCCTTTCCGAGATCTCCGATCCCGTACCGGGACGGCAGCGATGTCGGATGAAGCAGAATGCCGCTCATCCGGGCATATTCCTTCCTTCCCTTCAGCGCCTTCTCAAGCGGTGTCAGCTCCTTCTCCGGACACTTGCTCCTGTGTGCTTCCTCTTTCGTCCTCCCGGTCACATGTTCTCCGGTCTCAATCTCCCCGGCCTCAATCTCTCTTTCCATACACATTCCCTTCCCGTTTCTGTTCCGCAGCAAAACTCCCTGTCCGCCTTTGCCCCGGCGGCAATCGTTTTCCAGTATACTAGCTCGCCTGGGCGTTCGCAAGAAAAGCCGCAGGACTCCCGTCCCGCGGCTCATATCACAGATCCATTACTGTTTGTGTTTGTGATGGATTCGTCATCAGAATTACATTCTAGTCTACTCTTCGGTCGTCTGAATGGCTTTCTCGTACTCGGTCAGGATGATATCCTGCATCTGCTGGCGGGTCTCGGAATTGATCGGATGCGCAATATCCCGGTACTCCCCCTCCGCAGTCTTGCGGGAAGGCATCGCAATAAACAGCCCCTTCTCGCCCTCGATCACCTTGATGTCATGGACAACGAACTCGCCGTCAAGTGTGATCGAAACCACAGCTTTCATCTTGCCTTCTTTGGAGAACTTCCTTACTCTTACATCAGTAATCGTCATACAAATCACCTATCAGACATGCCTTTCTATCCCTACTTTTATTATAGGACGTAACGTTCATCTGACTCGATGATGATCTTGATACCATCATCTCCGTTATAATAAGTATTGGCGCGAATGGTGTCGCGACTTTCCACGATGCAGTTTTCCAAATGAACATTGTCACCAAGATACACATCGCTCAGCACGATGGAGTTCTTGATTACACAGTTTTCTCCTACAAATACATTGCTGAATAAGATCGAATTTTCAACAGCGCCATTGATGATCGATCCTGCGGAAACGAGACTGTTTTTTACCTCGCTCCCCGGATTGTACTTCGCCGGCGGAAGATCATCGACTTTCGAATGGACTTCCGGGTATTCCCGGAAGAAATAATCCCGGACCTCCTTCTTCAGGAAATCCATATTCGTCCGGAAATAAGATTCCACTGATGCGATGTTGCTCCAGTAGCTGTCAATCTTATACCCGAAGATCTTCCTGACTCCCTTATAACGGATCAGGATGTCACGGACGAAATCAAACCTCCCTTCCTCTGCACTCTTCTCAATCAGCTCGATCAGCTGCCGTCTCCGCACCACATAGATTCCGCACGATATCGTATTCGCATCGGAAGCCATCGGCTTTTCCTCAAACTGTTCAATCCTGCAGTTTTCATTCATCCTCAGGACACCGAACCTGGAAACGTCTTCTCCCGGCGGGAGCTGCTTGCACACGACCGTGATATCCGCCTTCTTGGCGATATGATACTCGAGCACCTTGTTAAAATCAAGCTTATAAACCCCATCCCCTGAGGCAATCACCACATACGGCTCATGGCAGTTTTTCAAAAAATCCAGATTCTGGTAAAGCGCATCCGCCGTCCCTCTGTACCAGAAGCTGTTGTCCGCCGTCACCGTCGGCGGAAAGACAAACAGTCCGCCCTGCTTTCTTCCGAAGTCCCACCACTTGGAGGAGCTCAGATGCTCGTTCAGGGAACGCGAATTGTACTGCGTCAGGACCGCAACCTTCTGGATCCTCGAATTGGACATTGAACTGAGTGCAAAGTCGATGCTTCTGAAGCTGCCTGCAATCGGCATCGCCGCGATCGCTCTTTTGTTGGATAACTCCCTCATGCGGTAGCTGTTGCCGCCCGCAAGGATCATACCTACCGCTCTCATGACACAACACCTGCCTTATCCAGAATCCCGCCACTGGCGAGCTGTCCGTCCGGGTAGTCCTCCGGAATGGTCCTGCCGGTCACAGCGGTATTGCGCCCGATGCGCACATTCGGGGGCACCTCCGTGTCCTCCCCGACAACTGCATTGACGTAGCCGTAGATCTTCGGCTTCACCCGGTTCGGTACCGCGTCTCCGCAGCCTATGACCGCCCCCTGCCCGATATGGGCATTCTCCGCAACGATCGCCTTGTCCAGAACCGCTCCGTCTTCAATCACTGCACCATGCATCACAATGGAGTCGCGGATCTTCGCCCCGCGTCCGATCATGACACCATTGCCGATGACGGAATTGGTCACCTCTCCGCTGACCTCTGTCCCGTTCCCGATCAGGCACCGGTACAGCCGCGCATCCGGAGAAATGTACTGCGGCGGAATGATATCATTCTTCGTATAGATCTTCCAGAACTCCTCGTACAGATTGAATTCCGGCACGATATCGATCAGCTCCATGTTGGCTTCCCAGTACGAGCCGAGTGTCCCGACATCCTTCCAGTAACCATTGAATTCATATGCGCACAGATTCCGGCCGCTGTTGAAGCAGTACGGAATGACATGCTTGCCAAAATCACAGTTTTCCTGCTCTGACAGCGCCACCAGCGCATCCCTCAGGACCGGCCAGCTGAAGATATAGATGCCCATCGATGCCAGATTGCTCTTCGGATGTTCAGGCTTCTCCTGAAATTCCTGGATTTTACCCTTCCCGTCCGTGATTACGATTCCAAACCGGGAGGCATCCTCCTGCGGAACCGGCATGACGGCAACCGTCACATCCGCGTTGTGCGATTTATGGTAGTCGAGCATCACCTCGTAGTCCATCTTATAGATATGGTCACCGGACAAGATCAGCACATAGTCCGGATGGTACTGCTCCATGTAAGCCAGATTCTGGTAAATCGCATTCGCAGTCCCTGTATACCACTCCGTCTTCCCCGCCTTCTCATACGGCGGGAGGATTGTGACGCCGCCCTCATTGCGGTCCAGATCCCACGGAATGCCGATGCCGATATGAGTATTGAGTCTCAGAGGCTGATACTGGGTCAGGACACCGACTGTGTCGATTCCCGAATTGATGCAGTTGCTGAGCGGAAAATCAATGATCCGGTACTTTCCCCCGAACGTAACGGCCGGCTTTGCAACCTTCGCCGTCAGTACGCCGAGGCGTGACCCCTGACCGCCCGCAAGAAGCATTGCGATCATCTCTTTTTTCATCACGCTATCACCCCTACCCCCTGTCATTTATTTGTGAGATGACAATATTATACCACAATCATTTTTGGCATGTGAACAATTTTCACAAATCAGGAAAATATATCGCGTATTTTTTGTTCTTATTGTTCAGTTATTTTCAGAAACATGCACACTTGCAAATATTTGCGTTGTATATGCATATAAATATCGCATATACAAGGAATAAATTTCCATTCTCTCCCTGCCTGTCCCTTCATATAGCACCTGTTTTCTCATGAGTTCCGCGATCAGCCTGCTGCTATTTTCAAACCCCGGACAATAGCGTATACTGTGGATGCATCACTCAAACGCAAGGAAGGAGTTTCACAATCGTGTATCAGATAGATTTCATTCATCCCTGCCATGTCCATTTTATCGGAATCGGCGGGATTTCCATGAGCGGACTGGCGTCCGTTCTTGTCAAGGAAGGGTTCACAGTCACCGGTTCGGATGCGAAGAAGTCCAGGATGACGGAGGCACTTGAGGCCAAGGGAATCCGGATTGACTATCCCCAGAAGGCAGAAAATATCCGCCCGGAGGCCGACGTCATCGTCTATACGGCTGCCATCCATCCGGACAATCCCGAGTTCTCAGAGG
>USJM01000165.1 GCA_900555005.1 uncultured Lachnospiraceae bacterium
GGCCGCCTGACGGGAACGATCCGCAAGGAAATCTACGTGCCTGGCAGGATCGTGAACTTCGTCGTCAGTCGGTAAGCGATCATAGACAAGCGTCAGAACGATTGAAAAAGGATCCGGAACATCTGATGGGAGATTCACCCGTCAGATATCCGGATCCTTTTTGATGGATGCACCGCAGAACTGGCCATGCCTTCGTACTGCGGCGTGCAGTTTCTGATCTCCTTCCCTGGACATTCTCCACCGATGCCGGGACTGAGGCCTCTCCCCGTCAAACCTTCTGGTGTGTCATGTAGTAGAAGGCGTACTGCTGCATGATACCTGCATATTCCCCGAATGCCGGAAATGGATCCACCCCGCCGCACAGACTGACTGCCCGTTCGATCCAGACGTCAACCGGAGCTCTGGATGTTCTGCCAAAACCGAACAGGCAGATACAGTTGGCGACCTTCTTTCCGACGCCCTTCACGGTCATCAGTTTTTCAAACAGCGACTCATCATCCAGCTTCTCCAGTGTTTCAAGATCGAGTTCTCCTGACAGCACCTTGTCCGCCGCATCCTTCACATACGGTGCACGGTATCCAAGCCCTGCTGCCCGCAGATCTGCCTCCGATGCTCTTCCCAGTTCTTCCGGAGACGGAAAGGTAAACAGCATCTCCTTCACCGGATGTCCGTATAACATCGCCAGCTTCTCAACTGCCGACCGAATCGCCGGGATGTTCTTGCGCTGCGAGAGGATGAAAGTGATCAGCATCTCCCACGGATCCTGCCGGAGAATCCGCAGCCCCCTCTCCGCCTGTGTCAGGAACCGGACCGCAGCATCTGAGACCACGTCCGGCCCCGGCATACATCGTTCTACGGAGTCTGTGCTGTCCTGCCTGCGGACTGCTTCTGTGGCGGCATCTCCCTCTGACACGCCGCGGGATGTCTGTCCGAAAGGGGTCTCCCCTTCTCCGCTGAGCTGCATAAGAAGGTCTTCCCTGATCCGGCTGTATGTCCTGGACAGATCAAAGTAATCTCTCCAGAATTTCTCCCACGCCTCCTCAGAGCAGGAAACCTGAAACTGATGAGGGGCCTGTTCCCTGATATTCAGAACGTTTTCTCGGCTGATGAACCGATAGCTCCCGTCCGGGAGGCAGACGGCCCGGAAACACTGCCCGCAGTCCGCCATTTTCCCAAGGCTGAAATCATCCTCTATTTCAATGATCATCTGTCGTTTCTCCCGCCTGGCACGCGTTCTCCCGGCTGATAGTGGTTCTGCGCAAATGCCTCTGCGTGGTCTCTGTGAAAGCAGAAGCACTCCGGACTGTGACAGTAGAGAATGCCGACCGCCTGAAGAAAAGAGAAAACCGTCACCGAGCCGGCGAAGCGGATCCCCCTCTTTTTCATATCCTTCGACACATCATCACTCAGCCGGTCGGTCACAGCGTCCATGCGCTCCGGGATACTCCGGTTTTCCGTAAAGTGCCAGAGATAATTTGAAAATGACCCAAACTCTTCCCTTAGCTTCAGAACGACACGTGCATTTGCGATGGCTGCTTCAATCTTCCTGCGGTTCCGGATGATGCCCGGATCCTGCATCAGTGCGTCAATCTTTTCCGGTCCGTACGCCGCGATTTTTTCTGCGTCAAAGCTGTCAAATGCGTTTCGGAAATTCTCCCGCTTTCTGAGCAGAAGTTCCCATGAAACACCTGCCTGAAAAAGCTCCAGGACAAACATCTCATAGAGCTTCTGCTCGCATGCTCAGGCTTCCCCCACTCCTCATCATGGTATCGCGTCAGGCGTTCGTTCTTCAGATAATAGCTCTCCCCGCAGCGCACGACCTTTTCATAAGCATATCTCGGATCATCGTCCTCCGGAATATGGACGATTCCGCAGTACCGGAAACCATTTTTCTGGAGCATATGCTGCATCACACGATTATCCGGATGTGTATCGATCCGGAGGTTTCCGCACCGGGACACCGCCCAGTTCACGCAGAAAGAGCCGGCGCCATGACCATTGTCGGAGACTGCAATCCTGTGCACGACCCCGTACCGCGCCGGTCCTGTGAAGCTCCCGTCTATAACCGAGTATGCCGGTTCCACCGCCTCCCCCTCGTCATAGAAAAATGTCGCCTCAACCTTCCCATCCGCCTCGCAGACGTAGCTTTTTCCTCCCCGGATATCCTCCCGGATCAGCGCCTCAGGCGGCCACTGATCGCCCCACTGCCTCGGATTTCCGTGCTCCTTCATAAAAACTCTCGCATGTCTGTAGATCGCAAGAACCTCCGGCAGGTCCATCTCTCCGGTTTTTCTGATCGTCCACTTCATATCGATTGCTCTCTCCATTTTTCTCTCTGCCCGCGTCTTATCGCTCTGACACCTGTCAGGACTGGACTGATTGATTCATTCCCGGCGCTGTCCCTGTCTCAAGCTCTCGCAGCTCCTCCTCTGTCAGCACCATTCCTTTTGTCAGCGCGCACTTTCTGGCCAGTTCATCCGGAATATTCCTATATATCCGTTTCCCGTCTGCCGACAGCACAAGACAGCACAGAAGAGGGGCTCCTTCCCCCCGTTCCTCGCAGCCAAAGTCCGCTTCCAAAATATCTTCAACCTGGTACCGCATGCCCATTCCCCTTCGTTGTTTCTGTTCCTGTGGTTTCTCCGGACTCTGAAGCGGTCCGTCTTTCACTCCCACCAGCCTTTATCGCCGCCGGCTTAAGGTTCGCCGGTCCAGGCAGTCTGACACGAGTGTACCGCTGAACAGGCTCTGAATCAATCCCGCGGTTCACATCCCCGCCGCTCCGGCGCCTTGAAAAGACAGACTGATCCTTTCATAATAAGAGCGTCAGGTTCAAAAAATAAAGTCTGAAAAAGGAGAGAAAGAAATTGGAAGTTCGGAGTGTTTCAGACGTCCTGAAAGAAACCTATGGTCAGAAAATATACAGACTGTCCCTTCAGTCGGGCTGCAGCTGCCCGAACAGAGACGGCACGCTCGGGACAGGAGGCTGCACATTCTGCTCAAACGGCGGATCTGGAGAATTCGCCTCCCCGCTCCTGCCTGTTGAAGAGCAGATCCGCTTTGCAAAACGGCGGGTGGACCAGAAAATTCCATCCTCGATCCCGGAAGAAAAACGGCTGTATATTGCATACTTTCAGTCCTACACCAACACCTACGGCGATGTCGACAGACTCCGCGCGCTCTATCAGGAAACTATCCGGCGGCCGGAAATCTGCATTCTCTCCATCGGTACCCGGCCTGACTGTCTCGGAAACGATCAGATCCGGATGCTCAGAGAGCTGAACCGGATCAAGCCCGTCTGGGTGGAACTGGGGCTTCAGACCGTCAGCGATCAGACCGCACAGCGAATTCACAGGGGATATGCCCTGAAGGTCTTTGACGACGCCTACCGCCGGCTGAAAGAAGCCGGCCTGACCGTCATCGTCCATGTCATTCTGGGGCTTCCAGGTGAAGATGAAGCAGACATGCTCCGGACCGTCCGGCATGTGAGCGATCTGTTTCTGCGCTGCCGCAGCGCCGGAGTGTCAGAGGCAGCCTTCGGAGACCGCTTCTCTGCACCTGCCTGTCCGGACGGCATCCGCACAGACGGCATCAAACTCCAGCTTCTCCATGTGCTTCGGGGTACCCAGCTTGCACAGGAATATCAGGAAACGCCCTTCCACATCCTCAGCCTTGAAGAATACTGCCGGATCATCCTTTCCTGTCTGAAGATTCTTCCCAGAGAAATGGTCATCCACCGCCTCACCGGAGACGGCCCGAAGGCACTCTTGATTGCGCCGCTCTGGAGCGCCGACAAGAAAAAAGTATTGAATACACTGAATGCCGCCATCCGGAATGCAGACCGGGAATAATATGTGCGCGAAGTGCATAAAAAAAGCCATCCGCTGATTATACCTCAGCGGATGGCTTTTGATTATCAGTCCAGCGTATCGATGATGTCTAGGCAGTGTGTCTTGTTCATCCGGTCGCAGAGCTCAAGGAACTTCTCCACCGGCACATCATTCAGCTTCTTGTTGCCTCTGATGTTGATGGAGACGGTGTTCTCCGCCGCTTCCTTGTCGCCAAGGACCAGGATGTACGGATCCCTGTAGTTGTGGAAGGTCTTGATCTTGGTCTTCATGTTGATGTCGTTGTAGTCGGCCTCCACACGGATTCCTCTGTCAACAAGCAGATCCTCAATCTTCTTCGCATAGGCGTTGTGTTCCGGACGGATCGGAACGATACCGACCTGCATCGGGGACAGCCAGAACGGGAAGTTCCCCTTGAAGTTCTCGATGATGATTCCGATGAAACGCTCAAGCGAACCGTAGATTGCCCTGTGGATGACAACCGGCATCTGACTGGAGCCATCCTCCGCCGTGTAGGTCAGGCCAAAGTTGTGCGGAAGCTGGAAGTCCAGCTGGATGGTGCCGCACTGCCAT
>USJM01000166.1 GCA_900555005.1 uncultured Lachnospiraceae bacterium
GGCGTCACGGTGGCAGAGCCTGTTATTTTCTCTGTCTCCTGCTGTTCATTCTCCGGATTTCTTCCCGCACCGTCCGCACGGCCCTCGTTTCTTCCCCCGGCACTGCCTGAAGGGCGCTCTCCCCTGCTCTGTGCGCTGTCCGGTCTGCTGTCCGGCTTTCTCTGTCCGCCCTCCGGGCTTCCCTGCGCTCCCTCTTCCCTGCGCTTTCTCGGGTGAAGGTCAGTTCATCCACGCTGAAGTTCTCGATTTCCTTGCTGTCGTCTTCTTCAAACAGCACGCGGACCCGCTGCCGGAGGACATTCAGTTCGATCACCTTGCCCATGCGCCCGTCGGCAGTTGTCGCCGCCGCGCCCAGTTTCGGCATCCGGGTATTCAGAAACTCGTACGTCTCCTCCTCATTTTTGAGGCAGCACATCAGTCTGCCGCAGATCCCGGAAATCTTTCCCGGGTTCAGAGACAGGTTCTGCTCCTTCGCCATCTTGATCGAAACCGGCGCAAAGTCATTGAGATAGGTTGCACAGCACAGCTCGCGCCCGCAGCTTCCGATGCCGCCAAGCATCCGGGTCTCGTCGCGTACACCGATCTGTCTGAGCTCAATTCTTGTGTGAAACACCGACGCCAAATCCTTGACCAGATCCCGGAAGTCGATCCGTCCGTCCGCGGTAAAGTAGAAGAGAATCCGATTCTCGTCAAATGCGTACTCTGCATCGACGAGCTTCATCTCCAGGTTATGTTTGTGGATCTTTTCCCGGCAGATTTTCAGCGCTTCCTTCTCTTTAACGGAAAGCTCCGCCCGCTTCTCCTCGTCCTCCTTCGTCGCCACGCGGATCACAGACCGGAGCGGCTGCGCCACCATGTCATCCGCAACCGTCCGCGCGCGCATCGAGACGACGCCGTACTCCGGTCCGCGCGCCGTCTCGACAATCACATGATCCCCGATGTGGAGTTCAAACTCCTTCACATCAAAATAGTATACTTTCCCGGCGCTGCGAAACCGCACGCCTATGATCTTGACCATATATTAATTCTCCTTCATCGTCAGGAGCAGCAGCTCCATCGTCAGATCGAAGCTGACGTTCGCCTTCAGCCGGATCTTTGCCGTCCGGATGGCATCCAGAATCCTCTGGATCCCATCGTAGGAGCTCTTCTGTGCCGCTTCCCTGATCTGCACAATCTGCTCGCGGAAAATGATGCCGTCGGCATCCCTCGTCGCCTTGAAGAGCAGCACATCCCTGTACCAGATCGAGAAAAGATCCAGGATGTCGTTCACCACATCCTTTCCTCTGTCCATGTCGCGGATCAGAACGACAATATCCGATACGTCCCACTCCTTCACATGCGTCAGGATCTGGATCGCGCGCTCCAGAAGACTGTAAAAGTTCTCCGAGGTCGCCAGCGCAACGGCTCTTCCGATATTCCCCTGGGCAAATGCCACACAGATATCCGCCTGATAGGGCTCGACCCCATGCCTGTCCATCAGATACGACCGCACCTTCGCCGCATCAACAGGACGCAGCGGCAGGACCACACACCTGGAAAGGATCGTCTCCAGCATGGCATCGCGGCTCGTTGAAAGCAGGATGATCACCGCATACTCCGGAGGCTCCTCCAGGGTTTTAAGCAGCGCATTCTGCGCTTCCCTCGTCATCTTCTGTGCGTCCGGCAGAATATAGATCTTATATCGGGACGCATAGGGTTTGATCTGAACATCACTTACAAGCGCCCTGATGTCATCGACCGATATCGATGTTTCCTTCTGATACCGCCAGACCATGATATCCGGCTGGTTGTTCGTCTCCGCCTGCCGGCAGCTCTTGCACGTTCCGCAGGCATCGATGGCCTGAAGCGGAAGCGTCCCAGAAGCCTTCTCCTCCGGACTTTCCTGTTCCTGCTCCAGCACCCTCTCAAGAGTCTCGCACTGCAGGGTCTGGGCAAATGCCTGCGCGATGGTTTTCTTTCCCATCCCTTTATCTCCGACAAGCAGATAGGCCTGACTCACCCGCCCGGAGGCAATCGCATTCTTCAGATGTTCAATTGTACGCTCATGCCCTGTAACATCCCGAAATCCTGCCATAACGCCTCCTTTGGCACCTTTGCCCATGTATCATTATTATATCGGAACTGCCCGGACAATACAATCTGGCTGTCAGGCGCTCACCCCTCCGCCTGGCACGCCCTGATGTACGCTCAATCTCCGAGATGCAGACACTTCGATCTTCGTCATTCTGAAAACGTCTTTCAATCCCTGCCCGCCGCAGATTCTCCTCCGAGAAATCCGCCTGATCTGCCAGAAAGCGCCTGCACATCTCCTCATACCGGCGGTTTCCGGGCTTGCGCTCCCGTTTCAGGGCACGCTCAAGCCTGCGTCCGTCATCCACCTGGATATACAGCGGAATCACCTGCTTCTCCCCGAAATAATCGCGAAGCCGGACATAGGACTGAAGCGTCCCGATCCCGATCACGTCCGTGTCCCCCTCTAAAATCCCGTCGTCAACCGTAAAGTACGTCCACAGACCGCACACCGTCTCGTATGTCCGCTCCTCGATCACCTTTCCGGCCTTCTCCAGCCGCCGCAGCGTCTCTTCATCGGTAAAATGATACTCCTGTCCTTCCATTTCCCCGGCACGGATCGGCCTGGTCGTATATGGAACAAGCGGGCGGAGATGAAGGCTTTCGTCCTTCAGCAGCTCCTCATAGACCGTGTCCTTGCCGGACGCACTCTTCCGCACAGATAAAATAAATGTTTCATGGATGTAACGGCCTTTCCGGCTTTTCTCCCTCCTCCTGCTGAGCCACACACCAGATCGATCTCAGGCTGTAGTCATCCGCTCCTTCCACCGCGTACCCGTCCTCCATCAGGTTCCGGACACGCACCGGAAGATCATCCGGTATCCGCTCTCCCGGTGTAATCACCGGAATGCCCGGCGGGTACAGATACAGGTACTCACCGGACACCCGCCCGCAGACTCCTCAAGCAAAACCCGCTCCTGGGCGCTGTCCTGCGCCTTTCTGATCGTCATGACCGCCTCCGGGCAGCTATCTGTTGTCGTACCGACCGCCATGGCCTCTTCTTCCTGCTCTCCGACACTGGCTGGCTTCTTTTTGTCCCCTTCCAGCATTTCCACCTTGCCTGCAGCCGGACGGATCCCGGCTGTGCTCCAGCTTCGGTCAATCTGATGCAGCGCTTCGCTCAGGCGCCGAAAGCCTTCCTCCTCGTCACCGATCGAGCCGAGCATCAGCACATAGGAACGGGACAGCATCTCCGGCTGAAGATGCCAGGTCTTCCGCAGCGCATCGTACAGCTCACCGGCTTTATGCCCGGCTGGCCTCAGCAGGATCTTCGACGGATCATCCGTCACGATACAGCTGATGGACGACAGATCCGCCGCCGCCCCGTAAAACCATCTGAGATTCTCCGCCAGCCTGTCGAACAATTCCCTTCCCCGGCTCTCCAGCATCCGGATGCACTGGTCGGTGCTGGCCATGAGTACATAGCTCGGGCTGCTCGTCTGGTAGATGTCGAGCATTTCCCGCAGTCTCCTGCGGGAAACCCGCTTTCCCTGCACATGAATCAGCGCTGTCTGTGTCAGCGACGGCAGCGTCTTGTGCACACTGTGGATCACAAGATCCGCCCCCAGCTTCACGGAGGACTCCGGGAAGATCTCATGCATGCCGAAATGGGCGCCATGCGCTTCATCAACGATCAGTGGAACCCCGTGCCGGTGCGCGATTCCGGCAATCGCCTGTACATCCGAAACGATTCCATCATATGTTGGCGATGTGATGTAGACCGCCTGGATCTGCGGATCTTCCGCAAGCGCCCGCTCCACCTCCGCCGGATCTGCAGGCTGCCCGCAGTCCAGATCTGTCAAACCGGAGGCCTGCACGCAGCCCGGCGCTGCGCTTCCAGAACTGGTTCTGTTTCCGCAGCCCCCGACCAGACGGATGCGCGACGCAGTCCCGCGCACATTCCGGCAAGATAATGCGCTGTAAGCCCGCCGGCCGCGACCGCGTGATAGGCGGCCTTGTGGCTTGCCCGCATCATCAGCAGACGGCCTCCCGCAGTCGTGACCGCACCGATTGCACTGAGAATGCCCGCGGTACTTCCATTGACCAGGAAATGTGTCTCCTCCGCTCCATACAGCCTTGCGGCTCTCTTCTCCGCCTCCAGCAGAATCCCTTCCGCATGATGAAGATTGTCGAATCCATCGATCTCTGTGATGTCGAACGAGAACGGATCCTTCATCTGCCCGAGTCTCCGCTTGTGCCCCGGCATATGAAACGGGTACGCGTCCGACCCGCAGTAGCGCACCAGCTCGTCATATAGATATGGCATACCTGCCCCTCACTCTCAGATTCCTCCCTCCGGGCCGGTCCGGTCAGCCGCCGTTTCACCCCCCGCAA
>USJM01000167.1 GCA_900555005.1 uncultured Lachnospiraceae bacterium
AGTCCCTACAGAACGACGGCCGGGGACCACCCCCCCCCCCCCGCGCGGGGGCAGGCCAAGCTCTCGCATCGTCAGCTCATTGCCGTTCAGAAGCTTCCGGTCTGCCTCCGGAATTGTCCGGACCCTCAGACAGTCCAGAAACATCTCCTCGCATGGAATGACATACGGGGCAAGCGCTCCGGATTTGGAGAGTGACTCAATCTGCCCAAGCGAAAGGCTGTCGCCTATCAGGAAACCGCCGACACGGAGCCGCTCGAGATGCTCCATCGCACCGCCTACGCCAAGCCGTTCTCCAATATCCGCACACAGTGTCCGGATGTAAGTGCCTTTGGAACAGTCAATCTTCAGGGTCACAAGGGGAAGGGAAATCTCCTCAATCTCAATCTTCGGGATTTCAACGTGGACCGGTTTTCGTTCGACAACCTTCCCTTCCCTCGCCAGGTCATACAGCCTTTTTCCGCCGATCTGCTTGGCGGAATACATCGGCGGCACCTGATCATAGCCACCCTGAAAAAAAAGCGCAGCTGAGCGATTCCGCGCTCAGACAGTGCCTGAAGCTGCGCCTGCCCGGCTTCATTCAGAACCGTTCCAGTCATGTCCTGCGTGTCAGTTGTGACCCCCAGTCTGAGCACAGCCCGATAGGTTTTATCATGATCCGTCAGATATTCAGAGAGTCTGCAGGCCGTTCCGAGGAGCACCGGGAGAACGCCGACCGCAGCAGGATCCAGGGTTCCGGTATGACCGATCTTTTTCTGCCTCAGGATGCCGCGCAGCCTGGCAACAACATCGTTGCTCGTATAGCCGGCCTCCTTGTAGACATTCAGAAGTCCGTTCCACATCAGGATGCTGTCTCCTCTGTTCCTTCGGAAAGTATGTGCAGCTGCTCCGCCACCTTTGCGACAACATTGTTCACTACATCATGAACACCGCCGTTCATCGTACAGCCGGCGGCACTGACATGCCCGCCGCCCTGGAAGAACTGGGCGATCTTTGCCACGTCAACCTTTCCGTTCGAACGCATGCTGACCTTGAACTGCCGGATCCCGCTTTCGTAGAGGAAAATCGCGACCTCCACTCCTTTTGTCTCTTTCAACATAGACGAAATCGGCGAAAGATCCTGGGGACCGACCCCGTAGAAATCCATTTCCTTCTGGTGGATGACAGAAAAGATGACCTTCCCGTCCAGCATCAGCATACTCTCGCTGAGCGCTTTTCCGATCACATGCGTCTGTGCGTAGGTCTTCTGATAAAAGGCCACATCGCATATTTTTGAAAAATCAATTCCGGTATCCATCAGCCATCCTGCAATTTCCATCGTCCGGCTGCTTGTGCAGGAATAGCGGAAGACGCCGGAGTCGTTGATCACACCCAGATACAGGGGTTCGGCGATCTCCTTTGTCAGGCGGTCTTTGCCGATCAGCAGCGTGACCAGCTCACTCGTCGAGCTGGAATCCGGCTGAACTTCATTGACGGCTCCGAAAAGAGGATTGCTGATATGGTGATCGATCACAAGCGTACGCCTTGCCGCATTGAAATACGGCAGGGCACTTCCAAACCTGTCCAGAGCCGAAACATCGAGCGATATGAACAGGTCAACCGGTTCGATCTCCGGATAACTGGTGATGATTTCGTCTGTATGTGCAACGAAGCGGAACGCGTCTGAGAAATTACCCTCCAGGTAGACATGTGCATCGATCTGCGGATAATACGCCCGGAGGAACAGGTACATTCCCATACAGCTCCCGAATGCATCTCCGTCCGGCCTCACATGCCCGGCAATGGCGACCGTGCGTACGTCCTTCAGCTGCTCATCCAGATTGATCATATATCTGCTCCTTCCCCGTTGTCCTCATCCGTTCTGATGCTGAAATCGTCCGTCTCATCTTCAAAGCCTTCAAACACACGCCCTGTCATCTCACGGGCTTCATCGTCATGACGGATGACGTCGTCGATCTTCTTCGACATGCTGACGCCGTACGCGATGGAATCATCCGCGATGAAGCGGATTTCAGGCGTATTTCTCAGGTTCACAGTCCGCGCGAGCTCATGCCGGATGAAGCCTTCGGCTGCCCGGAGCCCTTTGACGGTCTCCTTCAGCGCATCCGCATCGCCAAGAACGGATATATAAGCCTTGCAGGTTTTCAAATCCGGGGCGACCTCGACCCCCGTGACGCTGGTCATCGGATGTACGCGCGGATCTTTGATCTCACGCTGGATGATGGCCTGCATCTCACGGCGGTATTCTTCATTGATTCTGATATTCTTGATACTGTTTTTTCTCATATCCTGTCTGTTCTTTCGCGTGACTGCTCAGGACTGCTTCTTTGCGGCAGCCTTCTTGTCAGCGGCCTTTTTTGCCTCAATCTTATCGCGCGGAACCTCGACCATCTTGTAGACCTCAACCTGGTCGCCCTCGGCGATTTCGTTGAAGTCCTCAAAGACAAGACCGCACTCATACCCAGCCTTGACGGACTTGACATCGTCCTTGAAACGCTTCAGGGATGCAATCTCGCCATCGAAGATCTGCCTGCCCTCCCGGGTGATCCGCGCCTTGCTTCCGCGCTCTACGATGCCGTCCAGGACATACGATCCGGCAATATTGCCGATACCGGAAGCCTTGAAGATCTGACGGACCTCGACATGACCTGTCACCTGTTCCTCGTAAACCGGTTCGAGCATGCCCTTCATCGCGTTCTCAACATCATTGATTGCATCGTAGATGACCTTGTACAGCTTGATCTCGACGCCTTCTCTCTCCGCAGTCGACTTTGCAAGCGCATCCGGTCTGACATTGAAGCCGATGATGATGGCATTCGATGCGCCGGCCAGCGTGACATCGGACTCGTTGATGGCACCGACCCCGCTGTGAATAATCTTGACAACCACCTCGTCGTTAGACAGCTTCAGCAGGCTCTGCTTCAGGGCTTCGACGGAACCCTGGACATCTGCCTTGACAATCAGGTTCAGTTCCTTCAGGCTGCCCTCCTGGATCTGGCTGAAGAGGTCGTCAAGCGACATTCTTGACTTTGTCTCCGCAAGCATCTTCTCGCGTTCCACAGAGATGAAGGTCTCTGCAAATGACTTTGCCTCCTTCTCTGTCTCGGGGGAGACAAGGATCTCGCCTGCCTGAGGGACACTTGAGAATCCGATGATCTCCGCCGGGAAACCTGGGCCTGCTTCCCGGATTTCTCTTCCTCTGGAATCGACCATGCCTCTGACTTTGCCGAAGCTGGATCCGGCCGCAACCGGATCTCCGACATGGAGCACGCCCTTCTGTACAAGAACAGAGGCCACAGGTCCTCTTCCCTTGTCAAGCTTTGCCTCGATGATGAGGCCCCGTGCCCGGCGGTTCGGATTGGCCTTGAGTTCAAGGACATCCGCCGTCAGGAGGATCATCTCCAGAAGGTTGTCAATTCCCTCATGCGTCTTGGCGGAGACCGGCACCATGGTCGTGCTGCCGCCCCAGTCCTCTGCGATCAGGCCGTACTCGGTCAGTTCCTGCTTGACGCGGTCATGTTGGCGCTCGGCTTGTCGATCTTGTTGATCGCCACGATGACTCGATGCCTGCCGCCTTCGCATGATTGATCGCCTCGACGTCTGCGGCATGACACCATCGTCCGCAGCGACGACAAGGACCCGATATCGGTAGAGTTCGCGCCTCTCATACGCATTGCGGTGAAGGCCTCATGGCCCGGCGTGTCGAGGAAGGTGTCTTGCGCCCATTGTAATCGATGACAGACGCACCGATGTGCTGGGTGATGCCGCCCGCCTCGCGGTCGGTGACATGGGTGTTGCGGATCGCGTCCAGAAGGGACGTTTTACCGTGATCGACATGTCCCATCACGCAGACAACCGGCGGACGTGGGACAAGCGAATCTTCCGGATCCTCCGTATCCTTCAGAAGCTCGGCAATCAGATCCTTCTTCTCCTCATGCTCGCACAGGATATCGTAATCCATCGCGATATTCTCTGCTTCCTCGTATGTCAGCTCCTGGTTCAGCGTCACCATCTTCCCCTGCAGGAAGAGCTTCTTGATCAGCGCTGACGGCTGGAGCTTCATCTTGTCGGCAAGATCACGGAGTGTGAGAACGTCCGGCAGGGTGATGGTCTTGATCTGTTCTTCCTGCACGGCAGCAGCCGGCTCCGGCTTGTGGAACGCGCCGGCGCGGTTCGGATCCTTTTTCTTTCTGGATGTGACGACCCTGTCATCCTGGTCAAAACGATTGTACTTGTCCTTGGACTTGTCACGATCGTTCTTTCCACGGGCGCTTCTCTGCCTGTCTGTGTTTTTGCTGTCAAATGCAGTTTTCTTGTCCGCACCTTTTCTGCCGCCGAAGCTCTTGCCCGGTGCGTCAGAGCGTCCTGCCCCCGGAGCCGCGGCGCCTCTTTGTGAATAACCGC
>USJM01000168.1 GCA_900555005.1 uncultured Lachnospiraceae bacterium
CATCCTGTTTCCGCTGATCTTTGTGTCCGTGGGGCTTATTTCCTGCTGCATCGGGATCGCAAGCCTGCTTTTCAAGAAAAAGATGTCCGCTGATCCGCACCGGGACCTGAATGGGGCGACATATGTGGCGGCAGGCGCGACCATTGTGCTCGGGCTTCTGGTCTCTTTCTTTCTTTTCCGTAATGAGGATATGACGGTTCTTGAGGCAGTGCTGGGATTCTCTGCCGGCGCGCTGTGCAGCCTCGGCTGCGGGAATCGCAGCAGGCGTTGTGATCGGGATGCTGGCGGAATATTATACTTCTGCGGCGTACAGGCCGACACAGAATCTGGCGAATGCCTCGAAGGAGGGGCCGGCGCTGACCATCACATCCGGAATGGCGCTCGGGATGCGTTCCTGTATGGCACCCTGCATCGTCCTCGCGGCGGCGATCGTGATCAGCTATGCGGTCTGCGGGATGTACGGCATCGCCATGTCGGCGATGGGCATGCTTTCATTCGTCACCGCGACGGTGTCGGTTGATACATATGGACCGATCTCCGACAACGCAGGCGGCATCGCGGAAATGAGCGGCCTGGATCCGGATGTCCGCCGGATTACGGACACGCTGGACGCTGTCGGCAACACGACGGCTGCGATCGGGAAAGGGTTCGCGATCGGGTCCGGCGCGCTGGCAGCCATGGCGCTGATGATTTCCTATCTGTACTCATTCAATGACGCCGGGACAGACCTGGTCTCAACATGATGCAGCCGATGGTGCTGGCTGGCGCTGTGGTGGGCGCTGCACTGCCGTACCTGTTTTCTGGGATGTTGATTGATGCTGTCGCAAAGGCGGCCGGAAAGATGGTCGATGAAGTCCGCCGTCAGTTTAGGCAGCATCCTGGCATCCTGAACGGAACCGAGAAACCGGACTATCGGACCTGCATCAGCATCTCTTCCAAAGGGGCGATCGGGGAAATGAAGCTGCCTTCATTTCTCGCGATTCTTGTACCGGTTGCCTGCGGCTTCCTGTTCGGACCGCAGTTTGTCGGCGGGCTGATCATCGGAGCGACGCTGAGCGCCATCATGATTGCGATCTACTGCGGGAATGCGGGCGGCGCCTGGGATAACGGCAAGAAGTACATCGAAACCGGCGGCGTCAGGGGGGCGGCGAAGAACACCCCCACGCATGATGCGGCGGTTGTCGGTATACGGTCGGAGACCCACTGAAGGATACGGTCGGACCATGCCTGGATATCTTCATCAAGATCATATCGACTGTGTCACTTGTGATTGTGCCTGTCTTTGCACAGTATAACCTGTTCGGTCATATGATCAGATAGAGATTCTCAAAAATAGGTGTTGACAAACGCTTTGGAGAGGGCTATATTAGTTTCAGTAACGATAATGATTCCTGATTATAAGGACGATCGTTACTGAAGGAAAGGATGTGACATATGGCAGGGCTGAAGCATAGTCGTCAGAGAGACGCGATCGCCGAGAATCTTCGGCACCGGAAAGATCACCCGACGGCAGACATGATCTACAAGGATATCCGGAACGTTTATCCGAATATCAGCCTCGGGACGGTTTACGGAATCTGTCGCTGCTGGTTGAGCTTGGGGAGGCCAAGAAGATCACAACAGGAACAGGGGCGGAACACTACGATGGTGACACGCGCCCGCACAATCATTTTATCTGCAGAAGCTGCGGCAATGTACTGGATATGAAAGACTTCATTGACTGCGGCAAGATCAAGCTGCTGGCAGCAGATCAGTTTGACGGGCAGATTGAGGATTGCAGCATCCTGTTCTACGGGGTCTGCGGTGAGTGCCTGAAGAAAGAAGAAAAGGAAGAACTCAGCTCACCGGCGGCATCCGGCAGGAAGACAGCAATTCAGGAAACAGAGGTTGACTTCCCGGCATGAATCGGGGCAAACAGTGAATGATAAGGAGGATTTTGAATTATGGCAAAGTGGGTATGCAATGTTTGTGGTTATGTTTATGAGGGTGAGACTGCACCGGAGAAGTGCCCGGTCTGCGGCGCTCCGGCTTCCAAGTTCAGAAAGCAGGAAGAGGAGATGACATGGGCAGCTGAGCATGTTGTCGGTGTTGCTTCTGATGTACCGGATGACATCAAGGAAGATCTTCGCGCGAACTTCAATGGCGAGTGCTCTGAGGTCGGCATGTACCTTGCAATGAGCCGTGTCGCGATGCGCGAGGGCTATCCGGAGATCGGCCTGTACTATCGTCAGGCAGCGTTTGAGGAAGCTGACCATGCATCCAGATTCGCTGAGCTGCTCGGTGAGGTTGTCACGGATTCCACGAAGAAGAACCTTCAGCTGAGAGTGGATGCTGAGAACGGCGCTACCGCAGGCAAGACGGATCTGGCGAAGAGAGCAAAGGCACTGAACCTTGACGCAATCCATGACACTGTCCATGAGATGGCACGCGATGAGGCAAGACATGGCCGTGCATTCGCTGGACTGCTGAAGAGATATTTTGGCTGAGACATTCAGAGTCAACGGCTGAACAGAACAGGATAAAACGGGAAGGAGTGGCATGTTTGCCACTCCTTTTTTGACGGCGTCCGCTTATCATCGGGTGATTCAGCAGTTTTTCAGATATTCAACATTCTCGTCGCTGTGCTCGACTTCTCTTGAATAGAGGTGGGCGAGGTCGATCATGTCCTGGATTCCGAAGTGCTTTCCGCTTTTGAGGTATCTGGAGATGCACATCAGATACAGAAAGCAGACGGATTTTGCACAAAAATGGATGGCCGGGGCAGTTATTCCGGCGCCTGTGTGCCGGGCTGGCTGGAAGCAGGAGTCGGTGATGTAGCGGAAGCAGAAATAGCAGCCGAGCTTCTCAAACCAGACCGCCAGCTTTCCGCGGGCACATTGCGACAGCTCCTGCCACAGGAGAGGCTGCCTGACGAATTCCGCAATCGTGACATCCGGAAGTGAGCCATCCGGAAATTCAGAGAACTGCAGTCTCATCTCGGTGAGCAGGTCTGTCCATCGGCTGTCCAGAACTTCCAGCCGGGACATCTGCTCAAACAGTGCCGGGAGACGCGTCAGCCGGATACTGTCCGCCTGATCTCCGGCGCAGTCTGTATGATTCGGGTGGTCTGCATGCCCGGGTTTTCATTGTGACAGGATCCCGGACCGTACAGATGCAGAATTTCGAGAAAACGATCAGCCAGTGTGCGGCTTCTGTCTTCCAGGATGGCGATGCAGTCGTCCCGGATGTCGAGGACGTGTACCAGACGGCCATTCAGCGCCGTATCTGGTATGGGATTTGCGTCTGCATCCGCGTCGGGCATTTCTTCGCGGATATATTCGATGGGGTCGGGGTCTTCAAAGAAGATCCGCCCCAGCTCCATACAGGACAGGGACAGGTCGATCTGCTCATAATCGCCCTTCTCGAGAAAATATCTCGGATATTCCATGCAGACCTGTGCAAGGCTTCCTCTCCAAGCTGCGTGATGATGTCGCAGAGGTTCTCCCGGTTCAGAAATGGGCATCGGCCGCCTTCACACAGGGGGAAATACCGATCGGTTCCGTCCTCCTTGATGTGGGCGCGAAGTCTGTCTCCGAAGGGACCTTTCAGGGACTTGTAGTAGTTGTAGGTCTCTTCGTCGATGTCTACTTCCCAGCCGATGCAGCAGCTGTCGGGGCAGCTTCCGCCGATGCAGTGAAACTGGCTGTAGTATGAAGGGTAATCGTAGGTCATGGTATTGTCTCCTCAGCCGTCTGATTTTATATTATCATACCCTCATGGGTACGGATTTCAACCGTTTCTGATCCGTGGATTTTGTACCGTTTCATACTATGTATTTCACGGTTCGGCTGATGGTTCCGGGACAAGAATGAAAAACTGTTGTATAATTGACCAATCTGACAATTACCGGGAATCATTTCTTGTATATTATGCTTGAGGAGCGTATTGACATCATGGAGAATCAAAGAGAACATCTTGGAAGCCGGCTGGGCTTCATTCTGCTGTCGGCGGGCTGCGCCATCGGGATCGGGAATGTATGGAAGTTTCCGTGGCTGGTCGGGCAGTACGGCGGAGGTGCATTCGTCCTGATTTATCTGGTATTCCTGCTTCTGATGGGGGTGCCGGTGATGACGATGGAGTTCGCGATGGGACGGGCGGCAAGAAGAGTCCGGTGAAGATGTACAGGGTTCTGGAGCCGAAGGGCAGCAAGTGGCACATCCACGGGTATGCTGCATTTGTGGGCAATTATATTCTGATGATGTTTTATACGGTCGTCTGCGGATGGATGCTGCGGTACTTCTTCGCGACGGCGGCGGGGACGTTCGAGGGGCTCGATACCGAGGGCGTGTCGGAACAGTTTGATCAGATGATGGCAAGCCCTCTGAGGCAGTGGGGATTTATGGCGGGCAA
>USJM01000169.1 GCA_900555005.1 uncultured Lachnospiraceae bacterium
TGCCAGATGGGCGTCGAGAATATCATCACCTTCGATGCACACGAGCCGAGAATCCAGAACGCAATCCCGCTCTCCGGTTTCGAGAACTTCCGTCCGATCTACCAGTTCATCAAGGGACTGTATCGCGCGTGCCCGACATTTGACGTTTCTCCGGACAGACTGCTGATTGTCAGCCCGGATGAGGGAGGCGCTTCACGCGCCATCTATATGGCCAACGTGCTTGGCGTCGATATGGGCATGTTTTACAAGAGAAGGGATTATACCACCATCGTAAACGGACAGCACCCGATCGTTGCGCACGAATTCCTCGGCGCGGATGTGGCCGGCAAGGATGTCGTCATCATCGATGACATGATCTCCTCCGGCGATGGGGTCATTGAGATTGCGAAGCAGCTGAAGAAGCGCAAGGCAGAACGGATCTTCATCTGTGCAACCTTCGGACTGTTCACGGACGGGCTTGAGAAGTTTGATAAGGCCTACAGGAAGGGGCTGTTCAATGCCATCCTGACGACAAACCTGACGTATCAGAAACCAGGTCTCCTGGAACGGGAATGGTACCAGAGTTGCGACCTGTCCAAGTTCATCGCGCTGATCATCGATACCCTGAACCACGACGGTTCCCTCAGCGAGCTGCTGAACCCGGTGGACCGGATCAACAAGTTCCTCGCGAAGAAGGGCGTCGTGCGAGCTTCTGACGCAGAAACCAAGGTCTAACCTTCATGTGCTCCTGACTGAAGGGGACATACCTGGCATCGCCTGATCTCCGACGGAGCGGCAGGCTTTTATGGTGCTGCAGGGAGCGGAGCATAAGGTCTGTTGATCTCACAGCTGAAAAAGCAGCTGAGGAGACTCTGGCACTGCAGGCACAGGGAATGAACTCCCCGGTTATATGAAAAAGAAAACGGCGGGCTGCCCGCTGCGGATGGATTGGATTTCCGCAGAAGGGCTGCCCGCCTTTGATTTGCTGATGATCGGTTTCCGACAGCTGCGCCGCTGTCAGTGATGGAACAGGCGGATCCCTGTGAAGACCATCGTCATGCCATACTTGTCACAGCACTCGATGACAGCATCGTCCCGGATCGATCCGCCCGGCTCCGCCACATACTTCACGCCGCTTCTGTGCGCCCGCTCAATGTTGTCGGAGAACGGGAAGAAGGCATCTGATCCCAGCGTGACATCCGTGAGCTGACTCAGCCATTCTCTCTTTTCCTGCACCGTAAACGGCTCCGGCTTTCTTGTGAAAACACGCTCCCAGGCACCGCCTTCGAGCACATCCTCCGGCCACTCTCCCATGTAGACATCGATCGCATTGTCGCGGTCCGCGCGGTGTACGTCATCGCGGAAGGGCAGGTTCAGCACCTTCGGGGACTGTCTCAGCCACCAGTTGTCCGCCTTCGACCCTGCCAGGCGGGTGCAGTGAATCCTCGACTGCTGGCCTGCTCCGATTCCAATCGCCTGCCCGTCTTTGACGTAGCAACAGAGTTGGACTGTGTATACTTCAGCGTAATCAGGGAGATCTTGATATCCCGGACGGCCTCCGGTGTCAGCTCCTTATTCTTTGTCACGATATTCGAGAGAAATGCATCATCGATGACCAGGTTCTGTCTGCCCTGCTCGAAAGTCACCCCGAACACCTGCTTGTGTTCGATGGCCGCCGGCTGATAGGTAGGATCAATCTGAATGACAACATAATTGCCCTTCTTCTTTCCCTTCAGAATCTCCAGCGCCTTCTCCGTGTATCCCGGCGCGATGACACCGTCGGACACCTCCCTGCGGATGACGGAAGCGGTGTCCTCGTCGCAGATGTCGGAAAGAGAGATGAAATCCCCGAACGAACTCATTCTGTCCGCCCCTCTCGCCCGGACATAGGCGCAGGCAAGCGGAGACAGATCTTCCTTCATGTCGTCCACCCAGTAGATTTTCCGGAGTGTTTCCGTCAGCGGAAGACCGACTGCCGCCCCTGCCGGGGAGACATGCTTGAAAGAAGTGGCTGCCGGAAGGCCTGTCTCACGCTTCAGCTCGCTGACGAGCTGCCAGCCGTTGAGCGCATCCAGAAAATTGATGTATCCCGGGCGTCCGTTCAGAACGGTCACCGGAAGGTCAGATCCATCCTCCATAAAGATTCTGGCCGGCTTCTGATTCGGGTTGCATCCATACTTCAGCTGAATTTCATTCATACTGCGCCTCTCTGATTCTTATTGATAATTCTCGATTCATATCGTCCTGTTTCAATATTGATGTAACGAACAAACAGAGATACCTTGTTCTCCGCGTTCAGATTCTTCCAGATCAGATTCGTGAAGGCATCAATGTCCCCGGAAATTCCGACCTTCGTCGGCTCTCCCTCAAAGCTCGGAAGCGGGTTTCCATCCGATATGTACGTGTGGATAAAGTGCCCGACACCGGCCTTTGGATGTTCATAGTCGAATGTAAACCGCTCGCAGGAGGACGGATCCCCGTCCGCGCTCTTCAGGATGGACATCCTGTATTCAAAAGTTCCCTCCCGCACACTCAGCAGGGCGGATATCCTCGGCGTATAATTCGGCCCGTCCGGCTCAAACTCGCGGCATCTGAGCGACTGACCAAAGGTCTGCCCTTTCTGAAGTCCCTCCCACACCGTGTCGGTCTGATCTCCGTTTGTGACGATGGTATTGGTTCCAAGCACTCTGACCGGCGCATAGATGATCAAGCTCGGATCCTCCATCTTCGACGGATCAAACGCCTGCGTCCGAATCCCCTCTCCATCCTGAACAAATATGCGGTTACGGCTGTTTGCGCTTCTGCCCATGATGAAATATGCTGTGACCGCGCTTTTCCCATCCTCGGTAACCCCGACAACGATCCCGCGCCCCGGGTACGGATTTCCTGAAAGTTCTGCGGCAAGTGATCTCAGTTCCATGCAAGCCTCCTGTCCCTGTTCACTGTTTGATATGCCTGTCCGGCATCTATCCGATTTCAGGCCGGTATCTTCTGCCGGCACGGTTAGAATAAGAAGAAACAATCCGGCTGTCAAGCTGACAGTTTTTTCGGCTGATGCCGGGCCGGATTCTGAGTTGACCACGGGTTTCCGGCAGCCCTCTTCGGATTCACAGGGCTTCGGGTCTTCCGGCCAGAGACTTCTCACGGATTCACAGGGCTTCGGGCCCCCTGCCAGAGGCTTCTCTCAGATTCACAGGACTTCGTCCTTCGCGGTCAGAAGCTTCTCCCGCCTTTACAGAGCTTCGAGCTTCCCGGCCAGCAGCTTCTCACGGCTCTGACAGGTAAACAGAAGTGTCTGCCTTCCGCTTCCCGCCAGAAATGTCAGCGCAGCTTTCAGGCGTTCATCATCGTACATGGCAAAGGGCTCATCCAGGAGAATCGGCAGGGCTTTCCCTCCTGACAAAAGTTCCCCTGCCGCAATACGCAGCGCAAAGTAGATCTGGTTCATCGTCCCGAAACTCACCTGGGAGATCTTCAACAGCCGGTCCGGCGTATTGATGTTGACATCCATCCGGTCATCCAGAGAGATGCTGCTGTACCTGCCCCCTGTCATCTGAACGATCAGCCTGGATACACGCCGTGAGAATTCTTCTCCCGTCTCCCGATAAATCGCACCGGACAGGCGCTGGATCCGTTCAATTGCAAGGCTCAGCGCATCCAGGTCCTCGTCCTGTTTTCGAAGGCTGTCCTTCTCTCCGGACAGCTTCCCGAAGGCTTCATCCAGCTGAGCCAGCTTCTGCTGCTTTTCCATCAGCTCTCGCTCCAGCGCACCGTTCCGTCCGGAAACCGCTGCCTGCCTCAGCGCTGCGTTCTCCTGCCCCTGCGCATCGCTGGAATCCGCCGCCTGCCTCAGCGCTGCGTTCTCCTGCCCCTGCGCATCACGCTGACCGGCCGGAGGCTGCTGCCTCGTCCCCGCAGGCTGTTCGCCCCGTCTCTGACGTTCATCTGCCATAATCCTGGCAACATCCGCCGCCATCTCCTGCCGGGACCGTTTTTCCTCCTCGCGCATGACATCCTCGCGTCTTCGATCAAGACGGCGCATCCGCGCCTCCAGCTCCGGATCAACGGAATGATCCTTGTAGCCAAGCAGACGATTCAGAACCGTGTATCGTTTCACTGAACGTTCAGCCTCCCGCAGCCTGCGCCGGCTCCGTTCGCTCTGAAGCTCCTCTTTCCGGATCCGGAAGGCTGCAAGAAGCCCCAGGACAGCAAAGATGCCTGCAAAAACAAAAAGAAGAATGCGGAGAATGCCGCCCTGTGCAAACACACTGCACAGTACCGCCATCACAGCTGCCGCCGCAAGAAGAATCGGCAGAACCGGCGGAATCCGTTCCGGGGTCGTGTCCGGGCCGCAATCTGATGACTG
>USJM01000170.1 GCA_900555005.1 uncultured Lachnospiraceae bacterium
TGAGCTGCGGGAGAATTCGTGACAATCAGCGTTTGATGGACCAGGAAATCCGGAAGGGCAGGATATCGCCGCATGGATAGCAGATGACATGGAAGGGACGGGCACGAAGACAGGGGGACAGAATATGGGCGGACGGCATCCGGGACACAGGAGACGTTTCACTTGGAGAAAACAGGGCTGGCTGGAGCCTGTCCTTTTTGTGAGCCTGTTTTCAGTACTGCTTCTGGCCCTGCTCCTTCAGATCAGGGGTACCCGGCGAAGCATCGGGACGGTCCAGCAGAATCACTGGACGCAGGTGCGGAATGTTCGTGTCCGGATCGGCGATGGAGAGAATGCGTCCTGGAAGAAGGTCACGCTCCCTGAGACCATCAGAAATCTCCCGGGCGGGACGAAGGTAACGGTTTCTTTCCGGCTCCAGAGCGATGGCTCCAGCATGCTGTTTCTGAATCCGGTCTATTCCCCGGTCGACGTCTATGCGGATGACAAGCTGATTTACAGCTACGGGACACAGGGAACCTGGCCGTCCTACATGCCGGATCCGCCGACCGGCGCGTTTTCGGTGAAGCTCCCGGCTCACAGAGATGAACATCTGCTCCATGTAGAGCTTGTCTATACGTCTCCAAAATCAAGGTCCGTTCTTGTCCTTCATTCGATGGTGACCGGATCAGGGGATGCCGTCCTGCGGTATCTGTTTAAACGCTACGGGTATTCGTGGGTGTCTTCTCTTCTGTTTATCATCGCGGGGATTGTCATGTGCGGTCTGTCCCTGTTATATATCACCTTTGAGAAGCACGGCTTCAGGCTGGCACTTCCGGGTCTTCTGATTGTGCTGGCAGGTGTGTGGGAATTCTCGGAAAATACAATGAGCATCTATCTGACGCACCGGCCGACCATTCTGTACATTCTGGTCTTTACCGGTATGTATGCCATGCTGCTGCCGCTGTTTGTCTTTGTGCAGAAGTTCACGAAGACGGAAAGCGGGCTGTTTCTCAGCGTGCTCAGGTGGATTCTGGAGGCAGCGGTTCTGGGAAGCCTGTTCCTGCAGCTTGCCGGGATTGTTCCATTTACCCGGAGCCTTTATCTCTTCCATGTTCTTCTGCCTGCTGATCTGATTCTCATGGCCGTCTACATGCTGTACCTTGGAATCTGGAAGAAGAACAGGCCGGCGGTCGCTATGTTTCTTGCCATCCTGGTTCTTGCGGTCGCCGCTGTACTGGAGCTTCTGAATTATTATGTGGTCTTTACAGATCGAAACTCGGCCCTGTTTCAGACCGGACTTCAGATTTTCTGCCTGATCATCCTGGTTTTCGGCTGCGTGGAGGTGCGGCGGAACATGAACCTTCGGTACAGGAATCTGGAGCTGGCGCATGACATTGAGATACTGGAGCAGTCGGTGGAGCTTCAGAAGGAAAGAAGCCGTGTGCTGACAGCCTATGAGTCGGATATCCGCAGGCAGAGGCATGACCTGAGGCATCACCTGAGGTATCTGCGGCAGCTTCTGCAGGATGGAAGGGACAAGGAGGCGGCGGCTTACATCGAATCGCTGGATCAGGCGATTCCGGCCGGCACAGTTACCCGTTATTGTGAGAACAGCCTGGTGAATGCGGTTATCAGCTACCATGTGGCGCTGGCGCGCAGTGATCAGATCCGGATGGAAGTCGGGGTACAGATTCCGGCGGCCAATCTTCATATCAGCGATGCGCATCTTTGTGTGATTCTGGGGAATCTGCTTGAGAATGCATGTGAGGCCTGCCGGCGGATGACGGAGGGGGAACGGTGGATCAGGCTCCGGGCGAAAGTCCACGGAGATCTGCTGTTTATCTCGATGGACAACAGCTGCAGCGGAGCTGTGCAGCTGCAGGACGGCCGGTATTTATCCAGCAAGCGGAACGAGGAAGGGATCGGTCTCAGGTCCGTCCGCTCTCTGGCGAAGGCGCACGACGGGTCTGCGGAGTTTACGTCTGGTGATAACTGGTTCCGCTCGGAGATCTGTGTGAGACTGTGACGGTGTTCACATTTTTTCCAAATTTGTGACATAATTCGAACAAACACAGCCGTTATGATAGGACTCAGAAAACAGGAAAAGGGAACAGACAGATGGAGTTCCCGAAGCACATAGAAGATTGAATACCTGGCACAAAGGAGGTTGTTATTTATGAAGAAGAGATTATTCGCGGTTCTGATTGCGGCTGCAACGATCGGTGCATTTGCCGGCGGAACAACGATGCTGCAGGCAAATGACAATGGGGCAAAGCTCCAGATTGCCGGAGGGGAGACGGAGTCGTCCCAGGATGCTCAGACGGAAGGCTCAGACAGTTCGGACAGCTCCGCGCAGAGCGCAACGGAAGTTGCAGCGTCACTCCCGACCGGGAACATTGCGAAGGCCGACCAGCCTGAAGTGACGGAGCAGCAGGCGGAGAACTCAGGCGTTTCTGAAGTTGCCACAGACGTGATGCCGGCGCTGGTATCGATTACAAACATGTCTGTCCAGAAGGTGCAGGACTGGTTCAGCGGCAGAACCTATGAAGCGCAGGGCGAGTCGGCCGGAACAGGTGTCATTATGGGAGAGAATGACGATGAGCTGCTGATCGTCACGAACAACCATGTTGTGGCGGGCAGGGACGAGCTGACAGTTTCCTTTATTGATGAGAAGTCCGTCAGTGCACAGGTCAAGGGAACGGATGCCAGCAACGATCTGGCTGTCGTGGCTGTCAAGCTGAAGGATATTCCGGATGAAACACTGAAAAAGATTCGTGTCGCGAATGTCGGGGATTCGGATGATGTCAAAGTCGGTGAGCAGGTCGTCGCAATCGGCAACGCGCTGAACTACGGGCAGTCTGTCACGACCGGTATTGTCAGTGCACTGAACAGAGACATTACGGTCACGGAGGCAGCACGCAGGTCAACTATGAGGATCTGATCCAGACCGACGCAGCCATTAATCCGGGTAACTCCGGCGGTGCTCTTCTGAATATGAGCGGTGAGGTAATTGGCATTAATTCCGCCAAGGCCGGAGAGAACGGAGTTGAGGGGATGGGCTATGCAATCCCGACCTCCAAGGCGCTTCCGATCATTGAGAAGCTGATGAACAAGACGACTCGATCGAAGGTCGATGAGAAGGATGCTGCTTACATCGGCATCACCGGAGAGGAAGTCACATCCGATGTGCAGCAGCTCTACGGCATGCCGGCAGGCATCTACATCGCGAGTGTCGGCGACAACACGCCGGCGTCTGACGCAGGGCTCACCCGTGGCATGATCATCACGAAGTTTGATGATACCTCCGTCTCGAGCATGAGCGATCTGACCGACCTTCTTCAGTACTACAAGGGTGGCGAGAAGGTTACAATCACGGTGGCACAGCAGGGAGAAGGCGGCAAGTACAAGGAGAGCGACATCAGTCTGAAGCTTGGGCTGAGATCCAAGTATGTCAGCAGCACGCAGTAATTGACAAACCGGCTTTCTGTCGGGTATAGTAAAAAGTGCCGTGCAGCCGGGGAGATAGCGGTGCCCTGTACCTGCAATCCGCTACAGCAGGGGTCATGCCGAACCGAGGCCGTTTCTCTGCGGAGCAGCCCTTCACAAGTGATGTTGACGTCTGGGTCCCTCGCAACAGGGTCCTGCGAACCGTGTCAGGGTGGGAACACAGCAGCACTAAGCAGATCATTCTGTGTGCCGCGGGATCGCCTGGATCGAGTTAACTATGAAGGTACCGTCCGTGGGGAGCCGTCGAAGCGAGGCGCACGGTTAAAGAATGAAGTTGGAAGGGCAGCTCAGGGAGCTGCCCTTTTTCAGTCCTGCAGATTGGACGGACTTTTTGATGGCGGTGTGCGGAAGAGTGGAAACATAAGATCAGCAGACAGGAGGATTGCCGGTGAGCAAAATCGCAACCAGAATCGCGCGGAGGCAGCTGCGTCAGAAGCAGGAAGAAGAGCGGGCCATCGAGCAGAGAAAAACAGATGAGCATTATATGCGGCTGGCCCTGCAGCAGGCCCGCCGTGCACAGGCGCTGGGGGAGGTCCCGATCGGCTGTGTCATCGTCAAAGACGGCCAGGTGATTGCCAGAGGGTACAATCGGAGAAACACCGACCACAACACGCTTTCCCATGCAGAACTCAATGCGATCCGGAAAGTCTCCCGGAAGCTTCAGGACTGGCGGCTGGAGGGCTGTACCATCTACATCACGCTGGAACCCTGCCAGATGTGCAGCGGCGCGATTGTTCAGTCCAGGATTGACCGCTGTGTGGTCGGGGCCATGAACCCGAAGGCCCGCTGGGCCCGGCCCGGGCCGGACCCTGCTCCGGGGGAGGGGGGTAACCGT
>USJM01000171.1 GCA_900555005.1 uncultured Lachnospiraceae bacterium
GACTCCGGATCTGCCGCGTCAGCTCCTCCTCCTGAGGCTTTCCCAGGTAATATTCCGGCAGGATCATCCGCAGCGTAGACGGGGAAGTGCCGACGATTCTGTCCGCCTCCTCCCAGTAGGCTGGCTCAGAGGTGTACTGATCGCAGGCGAAACCGCCCACTTCTCGTAATCCGTCCCTTCCTTTGGAAGCTGGATCCTCGGGATCCTGAGTCCCATCTCACTGAATGCATGCATGCTGTCGTCCTCCATCTCATTGTGTGTGATGTCTCTGGCATGATATCAAGAAATCCGTCTCTTCCGGGCCAGCTGACCGGCGCAGCCCGAAAAGACGGATTCCGATGTCTGCATTGTCTGCATACGCTACGGGGTCTGAGACAGTCTGACTGAATCCTGATGCCGCCTGACCCTGCAGGTATGCCACGGCACATTATGCCTGTTCTCTTGCGAACTTCTTCATAAAGTCGACAAGCGCCTCGACGCCTTCATACGGCATCGCATTATAAATGGATGCGCGCATGCCTCCGACAAGGCGGTGTCCTTTCAGATTCGTAAAGCCTGCCTCGACAGATGCAGCGACAAACTTCTTGTCCAGCTCATCGTCGCCGGTTCTGAATGTGACATTCATCATCGAGCGGCTTTCCTTCTGCGCCTGTGCCTTGTAGAAGCTCTGCGAATCGAGGTAATCGTACAGAAGCGCGGCCTTCTTCTCATTGCGCTTCTTCAGTTCCTCCAGCCCGCCGACGCTCATGATCCATTCAAGCACCAGCTTGCAGATATAGATAGACCAGGTCGGCGGTGTGTTGAGCATCGAATTCTTCTCCCCTGCTTGCCGAAATCCCAGATCTTCGGGCAGATCGGCTGCGGGTTCCCGATCAGATCGTCTCTCACGATCACGACGGCGAAGCCGGCCGGGGCCATATTCTTCTGGACACCTGCATAGATGATGCCGTACTTTGAGACATCGACCGGTTCCGAGAGGATACAGGATGAAAGATCCGCAACCAGCGGAACACTGCCTGTCTCCGGAAGCGTATGCCATGCGGTTCCGAAGATGGTGTTGTTCTGGCAGATGTGAACGTAATCCGCCACCGGGTTGAGCGTCAGCTCGTCCTGAGAAGGAATTCTGGTGAAGTTCTCGCTCTCCGTGGATCCCGCGACACGGACATCCTTCATGTACTTCTTCGCTTCCTTGTACGCGTTGTTTGCAAAGTTGCCTGTGATGATATAATCCGCTACGCCGGTCTTTGAGATGTTCAGCGGAATCGCTGCAAACATGCCGGTCGCACCGCCCTGGAGAAACAGAATCTTGTAGTTGTCCGGAATCGACATGACCTTGCGCAGGTGGTCAAACGCATCGTTGATAATCTTGTCATAGACCTTTGAGCGATGACTCATCTCCATGACGGACATCCCCGAGCCTTCGTAGTTCAGAAGGTTCTCCCGTGCGGACAGGAGCACCTCATCCGGAAGGATCGATGGTCCTGCTGAGAAGTTGTAAACACGATTCTCGATCATAACATTCCTCCTTTTTACTGAAAACTGAAACAAGTCTACACCATCTGTCACAGCCTCTGCAACTGATCGCAGGCCCCCCCTCCCGGGACTGCCTGCGTTGATCCCGCTTTAATCTTCATCGCCGGCATCCGGCAGCAGCAAATACAGCCAGATACCGGCTGCTGCCGGGCATGGACGCCTCCCGGCTGCTCTTCGGCTTTTTACAGCTCCTTCAAAAGTCCGGTCGCGTCATTGAATTCGTTAATCAGCTCATCCATCTCTGCTGCCTGTCTTGCACGGCATCCCAGGTTCCCTCCGGATCATACCACAGAGCATCCAGCTCCTCCTTCGTCTTCCCCTGCTGCTCGACCCAGGTGTAGTACTTCAGGTTGTGGATACGCTTCCTGTCGTAGTAGGACAGCTCCAGCATATGATCCGTCTTCTCGTCCAGGATGTGGCGGCAGTGGTCAAGCTTCGCCTCCGTCTCGCTGTACGGCCCGTACATCTGATTGAGCTCATCGACTCTCGACTGATACATCACCGCAGAGTCGGTCAGGACGGTACCCAGCACATCATGCTCTGTCAGCTCATAGTACTTCGCCATCTTGATGCAGCACAACAGATTCGCGATGCCGGATATGCCGAGCCAGGTCAGCTTCTCAACCATCGTATCATCCAGCCCGAGCTCCTCCTTCAGGTACTTCTGCCCCTCCGGCGTGTTGAAGAGTCTCAGCAGCCGCTGGGAATCCTCATCGTCGATGTCGATGACCATGTCGGTATTGCGGACATTGTGAATCCACGGAACATGCTTGTCACCGATTCCCTCGATGCGGTGACCGCCGAATCCGTTCTCCAGAAGGGTCGGGCACTGAAGCGCCTCTCCGACCGCAAGCTTCGCCTTCGGGTACAGCTCCTTCAGCCGGTCTCCTGCTGAAAGCGTTCCTGCTGATCCGGAGGTAAATGCAGCTCCTGCAAACCGGTCTCCCGGCCGCTTCACGGCTTCAAACACATCCGCAAGCGCATTGCCGGTGACATTGTAATGCCAGACAACATTGCCCATCTCCTCAAACTGGTTGAAGATCATCATCGACGGATCCTGCTTCAGCTCGTTTGTCTTGTCGAATATCTCCTTGACATTGGACTCGCAGCCCGGGGTCGCGATCACCTGTGTCGCGATTCCCTTCAGCCAGTCGAAACGCTCCTTCGACATCTCCGCCGGCAGGATGGCAACCGAATTGCAGGCCAGAAGGCGTGAATTGAAAGCTCCGCCTCTGCAGTAGTTTCCTGTGGACGGCCAGACAGCGTTATGAACGGTGGAATCAAAGTGTCCGGTGACAAGCTCAGGGACAAGGCAGCCGTAAGAAGCGCCGACCTTGTGGCAGCCCGTGGGGAACCCTTGCCCGCCATGGCGAGGATGCGGCAGGGAACGCCGGAGAGCTCGGACGGAATTTCAACATAATTCGGCACGGCCTGATAGAGGCCGCCGGACTCCTTGGCCTCGTTCTTCCACGTGATGCGGAAGAGGTTCAGCGGGTTGACGTCCCAAAGGCCGACGGTCTTGAGCTTTTCCTGAATTTTCTCAGGGATGGTCTCAGGATGCTGCATCTGCGCGATGGTCGGGATGATAACGTTGTTTTCCTTGGCCTTCTCAATGTTGTGCTGCAGGCCGGTCTTGTTGATGGTCAAATCGATCTTGCCCATGGTTCACTTCTCCTCCTGTTGTTTGTCAATATAAGAATATAGTGTGTATTTGGATATGCCGAAGTATTTTGCGATCTTGTCTCCGGATTTTGTGACGAGGAATGCTCCATTCTGGCTCAAAAAGCCGATGGCGCGCATCTTATCTTCCTTGTTCATCAGCGCGACGGGTTTACCGACAAGCGCGACCGACTGGGCGATGAGCTCGTCAAGCAGGTCATTGACGTTGACGATCTTTTCCGGCTCGCCCTGCGTCTTATCCTTTGTGTCGATCAACTCGTGCACCGCATCCTCGACCATCAGGAGCGAGGAAATGTCGTAATTGATGCCAAGGATTGCAACCACCTTGCCGTTCCTGCCGCGGATGTACATGGTAGAGGACTTGAGGATCTTCCCGTCCGGCGTTTTGGTGAGGTAGCTCAAGTGGTCGCTCGGCTGCGCGTCGGCCTGACGCACCTGCTCTAAAACAACGTGCGACGCGCCGTCGCCCACCTTGCGGCCTGTGACGTGGCCGTTCTCGATGGCAACGATGGAATGCTCGGGGTGCTTGGCGCCCACATCGTGGATCACCACCTCGCAATGGCTGCCAAAGGTCGCGGCGATGCCCTTTGCGACCTGCTCCAGTGTCTTCAGCGTTGCGGCTTCTATGGTCTATCCCTCCTCTGATCGCCCGTCCGCCCTATTTTGCTGTGCAAATTGCACAGCTTTCCATCGGAACGGGCATGTTCTTTCATCCCTATAATACCATAAATTGATCGAATTGCAATCACTTTCTTAAAAAATTTTTGAAATGCAAATTTTTTGTTTGACAACTGCCGTTCTTATGCTATGATAAGGACAGTGTAACAGAAAATTGACCCCGATTGACAGAAAATACTATTACTTTTAACGGAGGTTTTACCATGGATTTCGAAGCCATCAAGAAAGCCGCACAGGCCTACGGCCCCGATATGACCCGCTTCCTGCGTGATATGATCGCCATCCCCAGCGAGAGCTGTGAGGAAAAGGGCGTCGCCCACCGCATCGCCGAGGAGATGAAGAAGCTGGTTACGATAAGGTCGAGTTCGACGCGCTCGGCAACGTCATCGGCTGGATGGGCACTGG
>USJM01000172.1 GCA_900555005.1 uncultured Lachnospiraceae bacterium
CAGTGTAACCCGGCAGGGGAAGCCCCTGCCGGTTTTATTTTTTATACCAGGAGGCATTCCCGTGCCGCCTGCGCGCCACTTCATGCCTCCTGCTGTTATGCTCAGAATGTCTGGTCATTCTTTGCTGCTTCATCCATGGCTGCCTTTTCCTGAGGGCTGTCCTGTTTCTTTTTGCCGGGCATAAAGCGGTTGATCAGATCCGGCGCCATGTCGATCAGCTTCGATATAGAGTCCTCATTCTTGATATTCACCAGTCTTGTCGAGCCGTCTTTGATGACAAGGAGGGCTGTCGGCGACATCTTGCCGCCCATTCCCCCTCCGCCATTCGACCGCTGGGATTCATTCCGTGCGGAAGCCATGACTCCGAAACTCACATCAATGAGCGGGAGAATTGTCGTATCTCCGACTTTGACTGGTTCGCCGATCACAGTCTTGCTCGTGACAAACTCTTCCATCCCCTTGAAAAGAGCTCCTACAGTTGTATCAAAGTGTTCTGCCATCCCGGTTATCCTCCCTGTTCCATGGCTCGCCAAAAGGCCTCCGAAACCGGCCTATCTGCGTTTTCTCTTTTTCCCCGGCCGCCCCTTCGGGCCTTCTTTTCCCTTCCGTCTGACATGGGCGAGAAGCTTTCTGAATTCTTTATCTCTCAGCAGTCTGATGAGAAACAACAGAACATGGTTCATCCGGATATGCCCGGATGCGTCTGTCCGGGTCTTCAGTGCTGCCTGATAAAAGTCCGCACGAAGCTCGTATGTTCCGGCTGCATCCGGCTGAATCATGTAGAGCAGCCCGACCAGCTCTCCGGTCTGGTCCGGTTTCCCGGTACCGACCAGAAGGTATCCTTCCAGTCTGCGAATCCGAAAACTGCGAAGCAGCCTTCCAAGATCCCTCATGATCCTTCCGTAAAGACTGAACGCATCCTGTGAAACAAATGGTCCTGCTTTTTTCCGGAAAGATCCGACCTTTGCAGCCGTACTTTCATGGAATGAGTCAGAGAAGTCTCCGATATCAGAAGGCAGTTCCTGCATCCGAAGGACAAACGCCATCGCTGTAAGCAATCCCTTTACTGCCTTCCGAATCATCCCTGCGGCGATTCCCGCTGCCTTCCGCATCCAGCCGGCCCATTTTCGCGGTCTGTTTCCAGCTGAAGCCGCTTTCCTGCCCGGTTTCATCTTCCGTCCGGCAGGATTCGTCTCCCGGGCTCTTTGTCTCTCAGCCTCATTCTCCCGTGCCGCCGACGCTGTTCCTGAGCTTGTCTGACTGTGCACTGTCTCCGCTCCGGATGCTCCCTGACAGCGTGGCTCCGCCTCCGCTCCGGATGCTCCCTGACTGTGTGAAGCTTCCGCCTTCCTGCCTTCCGGTATCCGGTAGGTCTTCAGTCTCCTTCCGAAAACCTTCAGCGTGATTGTCCCGGTTCGTTCTCTGATCTGAACATCCGCGCTGAGAAGGTGAAACAGCCAGCCAGCCCTTCCTTCTGCTTCAAACGGCTGATCCTCTTTCCGAAGACTGATCTGTATTCAACCGGCCAGAAAAGTACCAGCAGGACCAGGGCGGCGGCGATCCCTAACACAATCAGCAGAATGATCCCGATGATCTTCAGGATGGCCAGGACGATATGTACCATATCCTCCTCCTGTCCTCCGATTCAAGGAACCGTCTCACGTCTGCATCCCCCTGAGCCTCCCATGTATCCTGCACAATCCGGGATGCCACGTACTCTGCCTCCGCCTTTCCGCCCGCAATTCCCACGACCATCGGAAGCTGGGCGCGGACACAGGCCACTCTCAGTTCTATGGCTGGAATCAGCTCCAGCACCGCGCTTCCGCCTGAGAGCGTTACAAGATAAATCCCCGGCGGATAGATCCCTCTGTCAATTTTTCTTTTGATTCTGCCTGCCTTTTTTCGGACAAGAGTCCCCAGATAGAGGCTTTTATACCAGATGATCCCCATGTGGTTCTCCAACGTCTGCATGCCCGGACATCAGCCCCGGATTCTCCGGACCGAGCACCCGGAGCTCTTCCTCTGCCAACGGCCTCCACTGATCTGTCCGTTTCAATTCCTGATACATCCGGTATGCAGTCTCCAGAATCATCTTCTCGTTGGAGAACTTCAGAAGATGATAAGCCTCATGGTACTTATAGTATCCGGAATCCACCAGGTATTCTTCCCTCTGCGGCTTCGAATAATAGCTGTCCGCCTCCATCAGATACCAGTGCACGGTCTTGCGGATCGAATCTCTGGTCACATTAAATGTATACTGGCTTCGTCCAACATACTTTACAATTTTCGGCTGTGTCCCTGTCTCTTCATGTACCTCACGGAGTGCCGTCTCGGGAAATGTCTCTCCGGCTTCAACCGTTCCCTTTGGGAGAACCCACCCTTCATAGCGGTTCCTGTAACTCTTATACAGCACAAGAATCTTGCCTCTGAAGATTACGACTCCGCCGCAGCTTGTTGCCTCAGTCATTGCAACTCCTTTCTGCCTGTCAGAAGTCCGTTCCGGCTTTCTCAATTGTTGTTTCTGTCTGCGGAACAAAGTATGTAAAAAGTATATCGCATCCTGAAGCAATTATCCACCGTAGTAGGCATCAAAAATCTGTTTGGCAATCGGAACAGCGACCGCTGATCCGGTCCCCGCATCCTCCGCGATCACGGCAACGGCAAGATCCGGGTCATCCACATTGGAAAATCCGCAGAACCATGAGTGTGTGCCCGTTCCCCCGCCATCGATATCATGCTCGGCAGATCCCGTTTTCCCGGCAACACTGTAGCCTGCTCCTGAAAGAGCCTGGGCGGTTCCGGAAGTGACAGTGGCTTCCATGAACTGTGTGATGGTCTGCGCCTCGTCCGGTGTCATCAGCTTTTTGTAGATCGACGGATCATTCTTTGAAACTGTGTCTCCTTCCGAGGATTTGATCTGATCCACCAGATAAGGACGCATCATGATCCCGCCATTCGCAATTGTGGATGTCACCATCGCCATATGAAGCGGGGTTACCAGCGTATCCCCCTGGCCGATCGCAGTCGTCATCTTCTCCCCGTCTGAAGAATTCTTCGTAAGCTTGAAAACACTCTGGGAGGACTGGATGTCGGTCGGAAGCTTGCTGTTGAACAAAAAATCCTCCGCGACATTGCGCAGTGCATTGTCCTTCAGATTCAGGCCGATATCCGCGAATGCGGTGTTGCAGGAATTCCGGAATGCGGCTGTCAGATCTTCCTGCCCATGCTGCTCGCCATGGTAACAGGTGATGGTTACATCGCCCCGGGAGAGAGAGCCGGTGCAGTCCCATGAAAACTGGTTGTAATCGGACGGATGCTCCCGCAGATAGGCCAGTGTCGTCAGCATCTTGAAAGTCGATCCCGGAGGATACAGTCCCTGCGTCGCACGATTCAGAAGAACACCTGAGGAGGAATCTGCCACAAGGCTCTCCCACTGCGTGGAGATGGTGTTCGGATCAAAATCAGGCTTCGAGACCATCGCAAGAATCTTGCCGGAATCCGGTTCCATAACGACCACCGCTCCCTTGTAGGAGCCAAGGGCATAGTAAGCCGTCTGCTGCAGAGAGGGGTTCAGGGTAACGATCACATTGTCTCCCTGCACCTTCTTTCCATCATCCTTGCTCTGGATCTGGGACAGAAGGCTTGTATGAGAGGACATCAGATCATAGTTCTCTTCCGCTTCAAGGCCTGCACTTCCATTCGACGCATAGCCGATCACATGTGCAAAAATATTGGAGTACGGATAGGAGCGGGTTTCATTTCCATCCCCGTCGATACTGGTCGAGGCCAGAACCGTTCCGTCCCCGGTCAGGATGCTTCCGCGGATCACATTACCGCTCGTCCCTGCCTTCTTTGTGTTGTTGATGTTGCTGTTGAGATCGTCGCGTTTGAAAATCTCGAGGTATCCGATCCAGACCGTCAGAAGCAGCAGAAGCGCAATGAAAAAATAAGTGACAGCCACAAGTTCCGTGTTCCGCCGGCCCTCTGTCTCCTCTTCTCCGGACGGCTGGGAATTCAGATCAATTTTCCGGATATGAACGCGGCTCAGGAAACTTCTGCGCCTCCTGCTGTCCTTCTGAACGCTGTTCTCTCCGGTTTCTTCCGCACGCTTCCCGCTCCAGTCTGTCTGGATTCCGTCTCCAGTTTCCTGCCTCTTCCGGTCTTCGGTGTCAGTCTCTGTATGGTTGTCCGGGTTCTGATATCCGGGATCGTTCTGTCTCATATTCTTCTCTCACCTCGTCGCTTCGAAGCATGTACAGTCCTGCACGATCGCAATCATGATCAGCGTGCTGAG
>USJM01000173.1 GCA_900555005.1 uncultured Lachnospiraceae bacterium
GATTCCGAAGCGTTTTTTCGATCCCGCCCCGCTCTGTTTCCCGCGCCTGGATTTCTTCCCGAAGCCGCTCCTGATTCTGAGTGATGAATGTCCGCTCCTGACCGCTTCCGGCAAGCTGAACCTGCAGTCTGGAGAGCGAAGTATCTGCCTCTGCCGCGCTCCGCTTCAGCGCATCCAGCTCCTTCGTCCGGCTGTCGATGTCATCATTGAGTGCCTTCTGGGACGCATCCGACTGCTTCAGATTGTCCCCGCTGACATCATGCTGTGCCTTGAGGCTTTCGCGCTGGCGGGCGATCTCCTCCCGCTGGCATTGATCTGAGCAAATGCATCCTGCGTCTTTTGGATGCGGAGATCCACATCCTGCATCTTCAGCTTCAGGGTTCCGAGATCATAGCTGCTCTGCTGGATCTTGCCGGTCACCGCGGCAATCTCCTCCCTGAGATGATTTCTGCGGTCATGCGCCTGCTCCACCTCCTTCTCAAGGCTTTCAAGCGCCTGCTTTTTCTTAGAAAGCACCCGCGAGAGGTCATCAATCTCCCGGCGCCTTCCAAGCAGGTTGCTGGTTGAGCGGAAGGCACCGCCGGTCATCGATCCGCCCGGGCTGAGCAGTTCGCCGTCGAGCGTCACAATCCGGATCGAATAGTGATATTTTCTTGCGATCGCTACCGCGTGGTCAATCTGATCAACGACAAGCGTCCTCCCGAGAAGATGCCCGGCGAGCTGCCGGAACATATCCTGGCATGTGACAAGCCCGGAGGCAAGTCCGACCACACCCGGCTCATTCAGAGCGCCTTTCTGGGAGAAATCCTGTGCTTTCATCGCCGTCAGCGGGAGAAATGTTGCCTTCCGAACTTATTCTCCTTCAGAAAAGCAATCATGCTCTTGGCTGTCTGCTCGTTGTCGGTGACAATGTTCTGAATAGAACCACCGAGCGCCGTCTCAACTGCAAGCTCATATTTCTTTGTGGTCTGGATCAGATCCGCAACCACGCCCAGTATCCCGGGGAAATGATCCTTCTGCTCCATGACTCTGCGGATCGAACCGCCATAGCCCTCATACCGCTCCGTCATCGATCGGAGCGTCTCGAAGCGGGCACTCTGCCGCTGATAATCCTCCCTGGCCTGCGCCAGCTTTTCATTTCCAGAGGCAAAGGCCTCCTGCGCGTCACTGAGATCCAGATTCAGCTTTCTGGATCGGAGTTTCAGATCCCCGGCTTCCTGTTCAGCGCCGGTTTGCTGCTGCTCCAGCTCCTTTCTGGAGTTTGTCTCCTCCTTCTCATCGCTCTTCAGAACCAGCTCCCGCGCATTCAGCTGCGCCTCCTGCACGGTGAGCTGCTCCATCAGTGTTTCCGCCCTCTGCCTGTCAGTCTGGATATCTGTCCGTTCACCGAGCAGCCGGATGATCTCCGACTTCTCCTCCTCAATCTTCTGACTGAGCGCCTCCATCTTCTCCTGAAGCGTCTTTCTGGCACTCTCCTGCTCAGCTTTTTGCGCCTCAAGCTTCAGGACAGACTCGTCGAGCGCCTGAAGGCGCTGACCGACTCCCCCAGCTTTTCCTTTCGCTCCTCAATCTCCGTGGACAGTCTGTCCCTTCTCTCCCCCTGCTCCTTCTGGCCTGATTCCAGCGCCCGGATCTGCTCAAGCAGGAGGTCTGTCTGACTTAAAAGCTGCTGGCGTGACAGTCTGGCGGCGTTCACCTCCTCACTGAGGGCGGTCATCCTTCCGGCATCCTCCTTCAGCTCTGCCTCCAGCTTCTCGTACCGTTCCTTCGTCTCCTCTAGCTTCCTGCCGGCTTCCTCCATCTCATCTTTCGCCACACGCAGTTTTTCATCTGCCTCCTCAAGGGCCGATCCAGACTTTTCACTGTTGAGCAGAAACACATTGGCATCGAGGGCCTTCAGGCTGTCGCGTTTTTCAAGATAGACCTTTGCCTTCTCGGACTGCTTCTTCAGCGGCCCGACCTGGCGCTCAAGCTCCGAGAGAATGTCGTTGACACGGACAAGATTGGCCTGTTCGCTCTCGAGCTTCTTCAGCGTGGAAGCCTTCCGATGCTTGTACTTCACAATGCCGGCGGCCTCATCGAACAGCTCCCGGCGTTCGTCCGGTCTTCCGTTCAGGATCTTCTCGACCTGCCCCTGCCCGATCAGCGAATAGCCCTCTTTTCCGATCCCTGTATCGAAAAAAAGCTCCTGGACATCCCGCATCCGCACTTCGGTTCCGTTGATCAGATACTCACTCTCTCCGGAGCGGTACAGCCGCCTGGCAACCGTGACCTCATCATACTCAACCGGAAGAAGATGATCCGCATTGTCGAATGTAATTGCGACATAGGCGTAACTCATCGGCTTTCGGGTCTGCGTCCCCGCAAAGATGACGTCCTGCATCGAACCGCCTCTGAGGGACTTGGCACTCTGCTCTCCGAGCACCCACCGGATTGCGTCGGAAACATTGCTCTTTCCCGAACCATTCGGCCCTACAACAGCCGTAATGCCGTTGTGGAACTGAAACAGTATTCTGTTTGCAAAGGATTTAAAACCCTGAACTTCAAGAGATTTCAGATACATAGAATCGGATTCCTGATCATAGAAAATGGGCGTGGCGCATCGCACCAACGCCCCCGGCCAGATGAGTCTGGCTCTTTGTTATTGAGATGCAAAAACCTGCGGGCTGCCAGTGAGAAATGATACCGTATCAGCCGATCCGCACTCCCTGTTTTTTCAGCTGCAGAAGCGTATTGTAGGCGGCCTCCTGCTCTGCCGCTTTTTTCGTGCTTCCAGTCCCCCGGCCGTAGGTTCCGCCGTCGATCACGACCTCGACGGAGAAGTGCTTGTCGTGGTCCGGCCCCTCCTCGCCTGTCAGGACGTAGGAGATCTCCGAATCCGGTTTCCGCTGTACGACCTCCTGAAGAATGGTCTTGCTGTCGACAAACAGCTTTTTATGCTCCGCGTCATCCATAATAAAACGATCGATGAAAGCTTTCGACGGCTCCAGACCGCCATCCAGATAGAGGGCGCCGATCACCGCCTCAAGCGCGTCGGAAACGATTGAATTCCTTCTTCTGCCGCCTGTCAGCTCCTCACCCTTTCCGAGCTTCAGATAGCCGGGCAGTCCGAACTGCCGTGCACAGAGTGCCAGGGCGGTTCACAGACAATACTCGCACGGAACTTTGTCAAATCGCCCTCCGGCATCTCCGGATATTTCCTGTAAAGAAAATCGGAGCTGCATACCTCCAGGACACTGTCACCGAGGAACTCCAGCCGCTCATTGTCCTGGGCGCCCTCCTCGCGATGTTCATTCGCATAAGAACTGTGGCAGAGCGCCTGGAACAGCAGCCGCCTGTCCTGAAATGTGTAGCCGATCACGCCTTCCAGCTTCCGCAGCTTCTTGCCTCTGCCGATGAGATCATGGCTTTCACCTCACTTGACCGCCTTGGCAATCGCATCCGCAGCATCGCCGACTGTCACAATCTTCTCTGCTTCCTCTGTTGGTATCTGGATATTGAACTCTTCCTCCAGCCCCATGATGATCTGGAAGACATCCAGGCTGTCCGCCCCGAGATCATCCCTGAATGTCGTCTCCGGCTTAATCTCGTCCACATCCACACTCAGAACATCGGCAATGATCTGCTGCAGCTTCTCAAATTCCACGCTGTTTCCTTCCATCCTTAAACTCCTTTTTCCGCCGCCCTTGCGGCATCCTGCTTTTTCTTCTCCCCGGCCGCATACTCCTGAATCCTGTCCGCAATCCGCTGCTCGCGGTACTGGACACACTGATCCATCGCTCTCTCGACCTCGACCGCCTTAGAGCTTCCATGCATCTTCACAACCAGCCCGGTCAGCCCGATGATCGGTGCTCCACCATACTGACTGCTGTCAAACTTCCTGAGCGTTTTCTTCAGCGCCGGCTTGATCAGGAGCGCTCCGATCTTTGACCGCGTGCTGGAAAGCAGCCCAGCCTTCATCTCGGAGAGAAGAACCTTCGCAACGCCCTCATACATCTTCAGCACGACGTTGCCCACAAAGCCATCACAGACAACGACATCGAACGCTCCTTCCGGGATATCTCTTGCTTCGCAGCTTCCCCCGAAGTTGATCTCGCCATCCTCATGCATCTTCTTCAGAAGCGGAAATGTATCCTTGACAAGCTGATTGCCCTTTTCTTCCTCCGCCCCGATGTTCACAATTCCAACCTTCGGGCATTGATGCCGAGGCTGCTCTGCATGTAGATGGTTCCGAGTTTTGCCCACTGCGCCAGAAACTGCGGCCGGGCATCCACA
>USJM01000174.1 GCA_900555005.1 uncultured Lachnospiraceae bacterium
ATCCGTAGAGGATCGCCTCGCCGTCCGCGGGCGGGCGATTTCTTTTTTTTCGCGGTCTAATCCCATTGGTCCACCTTGACGGAAACGATCTGCGACAAACCGGGTTCGGACATGGTGACGCCGTACATCACTTCGGCGTGTTCCATGGTCTGGCGGCGGTGAGTCATGGCGATCACCTGCAGGTTCTTCGAATAATCGGCCACCATCTGCGCGAAGCGCGTCAGGTTGGCCTCGTCGAGCGCCGCGTCCACCTCGTCGAGCACGGCCAGCGGCACCTTGGCCACTTCCATGGAGGCGAACAGCAGCGACAGCGCCGTCAGCGACTGCTCGCCGCCGGAAAGCTGCGTGGGCAGATGATGGGCGCGCTGTCCCAGACCGACTTTCTCCAGCGCCTCCATGGCCTCTTTCTCGTCGGGCATGCTGTGATAGTACTGGGCGACCATGACGTTTTCGAGCGCGGAAAGGTAGCTGATCAGGTGGAACTGCTGGAAGATCAGGCCGATCTTGTCGCGGCGGATCTTCGTCAGGTTCGCCGCGGTCTCGCGGCTGATGTCCGCGCCGTCGAGGACGACGCTGCCCTCCGAGGGCGTGTCCATGCAGCCGATGATGTTCAGCATCGTCGTCTTGCCGGAGCCATTCGGTCCGAGCAGGCCGACAATCCGTCCCGGCATCAAGGTCAGATCCACCGCATCAAGCGCCAGCGTTTTGCCATACCGCATCGTCAGCTTCCTGCACTCAAAGGCAGGCTGCTGTATCATGTCCATCTCTTTCTTCAACTCTTCCATAACTCCTCCTCGCGTCCTTCCGGACTTACTCGCTATCCTGTTCCCTGCAGAAACCACCTGCCTGCTGCAGCTTGTGACATGTGCCTCGATCGGATTCCCGCCCCCGGCAGGCCAGGCTCCCCGGCTCCAGGCATCGACCGCCGCCGTGATTTCTTCCTTCGACATTCCAATCCCCTGCAGTTTCCCAAACATCCGTGCAATCTCATCTTCCGCAATCTGCTTCCGAAGAGACCGGATCTTCTCCGGGTCGGAAGCAACATGCCGCCCGGCCGTCCGGTTCGTGTAGAGAACCCCCTCCTGTTCCATCTGGGCAAGGGCCCGCTGCATGGTGTTCGGGTTGACGCCCGCGTCCATCGCCAGCTCCCGTACAGGCGGAAGCCGGTCATCCGGCTGATAGATGCCCGCCGCAATTTGCATCTTCAGCTCCGTGATAATCTGCTGATAGATCGGAATTCCATTCTCAAAGCTCCATGCCACATCGAAGCGCCCCCTCTCCCACATCCGCTGTCTTTGCCCTGCGCGTCCCAGTGTATCCCGGCATCTCCCTTCCTGCTCTGTCATCAGGCGTATCTTGATGCATGCACTCCCGGTTGTGTTCGCCCACCGCCGGCAAACGGATATGTACGTGTATTGTTGTACTGTTGTGTTGTTGTATTAACTGATTGGTACAATAGCATTCAAAAACATCCCTGTCAACACCTTTTTGTGCTTCCAGGGATGATTTCTGAAGCTTATAGTCAGTGCTCAGGACTTCTTCTGTTTTCGAGACATCTTCCGGATGACCCGGGCCTTTTCGAGCTGCTCCTTCCGCTCCGCCTCCTGCTGGTCAACGAAAGCATCAACTTCTTCAACCTCCATCGCCGTCAGCCGGTGGATCATCAGCTTCCCGGCAAGACTGTTCTCATCACGCGTTTTAACATAGATATAGCCCAGCACACTGAAAACGACCGCTCCTACAAAGTTTACAAACAGATCCTTCATCGTATCGATGATCCCGATATCGAGATATCCTCCGTTCACCACATAGCTCTTTCCGTCCGCCGTCTCAATCACCGTCCGGGCGATGTTCCGGATGACAAAGGGCTTCTGACTGTGCGTCGGATCGAGCGTCACCGAACCGATCGTCTTCACGATGAAATCCTTCTGCATGTCCAGAAAGAAGAACTGGTCACAGAAAAACTCAAAGAATTCCCACAGAACACCGATCGTCATCGAGAAGCAGAAAGCGACAACCGCCAGATAGAGCGGGGAAAGATTCAGCCTGCTGCTGTGCCGGTTCAGTAAGTCGACCATCGCAAATCCGATTGCTGCACACAGAAAGCCGTTCAGCGTGTGCAGGATCGTATCCCATCCCGGGATCAATGTGTAGAAATGGTTCACCTCTCCCAGGATTTCCGCCGCAAATATGAAGCAATAGATGATTCCCTCAAACAGCGGCGGGATCTCGATCTTCAGCTGTTTTTCAAAGAAGGACGGCATCAGGAACAGGATCAGTGAAAGGATGCAAAGCGCAGCCGCCTCATAGTTTCTCTGGAGCACATTCAGCACCAGTGTCAGAATCACCAGCGTCCTGAGTACCATAAGCAGCTTGAACGTCTTTTTATTCAGTCTTACGCGATAGCGAAGCCTCCGGATATATCGCAGCACATCCTTTTCTTTCTGAAACATAGACGGTTCCTCCCTTGAAAGCCCGTATAGCACCAGTATAACACGGCTTCCAAAAATCAGAACAAATGGATGCGATTCAACTGTCTTCCCGTCCCGGCTTTTCTTCTGCCGCGCCACTGTAGATCGTCTGATTCTTCAAATCCCACACAGACTCCCGGTACACCGGCTCGCTCTCAAACAGATAATTGCCGTTAAAATCCGGCTTCCGGAACATTTCCATCAGGTTCTCGGCGACCTTCCTGCCGAGCATTTCCTTCGGGTGCGGAAAGGATGTCAGCTGTACCTTTCCCATCCCCGCCAGATAGGAATCATCGATTCCGACAACAGACAGCTCCTGAGGCACGCGCAGGCCGCGCTTCAGTGCAAGCTCGACAACCTGGTAGGCCACCTCGTCATTGTAGCATAAAACCGCCGTGCAGCCCTCCAGCCGCTGGAACAGATAATCCTCAAGTGCCTTAAGATTCGAAGTCATCGGCGTATCAACCCAGACGACATGGCGCTGGTGGACTTCCCCGCCTCCGCTCATCATGGCATCCAGGTACCCTGCATACCGGAGCGCTCCCTGCCGGTCGTCCGACTTGAAGATTGCTCCGATCTTCCTGTGGCCTGCATCGAGCAGAAGCTTTGCAGCGTTCTCGGCAACCGTCCGATCGTCAATCCGTACACAGGGAGCCTCGATCTGCGGATAGCTGGCGTTGAAAAAGATCACCGGAATATTCCGTTCCCTGATCTCCCGATACAGATCCATGTTCGGGTTCGGCAGCGCGCTTTTAGCCGGTTCCACAATCAGGCCGTCGATGTTTCCCTTCTCAAGAATCTGCCGGAGCATCTCGCGCTCCCGCGTGACCCGGTTGTCCGTAAATGAAACCTGCATGGAAAATCCATTCTTTGAAAGGACGCGCTCAATTCCCTTGAGGGTTGGCGGAAAGATGTAGCTCTCATAGAATGTGCTCAAAACAGCAACACTCATGTACCTCGGCTCATAGACCCGCTGGCGGACGCCGCCGATGTACGTCCCGCTTCCCTGCACCCTGGAGACAATATGCTGTGCTTCCAGCTCGCCGGTCGCATGCCGGACGGTCTGTCTGCTGAGGCCAAAGCGCTCGCTCAGCTCCTTCTCACTCGGAAGCTTATCCCCGCTTCTCAGTGACCCGTCCGCGATTTCCTGCCTGACCCAGTTGATGATTTTCTGATATTTCGCTTCCTGTCCGGCCATCTGCCTTACCCCGTCCTGTTGCTTTCCTCTGTCTGTGCTGCCTGATTTCATGTTTCCCACACCTGCGCTTCGTTTTCTGCATGATCTTGCCCCGGGCTGCAGGGATGTTGACGCGTTGTTCAATATTTTGCACACATGTATGACAACTGCACCATGTATGTAGATTGCAAGAATGCTGGCGCCTTGTTTCCTGTTTTACACAGCAAGCCGCGGCCAATGCCACGGCTTGCTGCTGCGCTGTTTACATCTTCGCCAGATCTGCCTCTGTCGTATCGTCGCCGATTGTCACGAGCTCCGTCCCGGTCAGCTTCGCGAACAATGCGATGTCCTCCCGCCTCAGGGCTGTCGAGCCACGGAGTGATGCGCGCCGCCCGCATAGCACCATGCCGCGGTTCCGATCTCGAAGTTCGGCTTGTGGCGGTACATGATCCGGGCCACCGGCAGCTTCGGCATCGGCTGCGGCTGTTTCACCAGCTCGATGTCCGCGCAGATGATCCGGAAATGATCGCCCAGATCGATCAGCGTACACTGGATGCCATCTCCCGTCACACCGTCGAAGACCAGGCGCGCCGGGTCGTCCTTGCGCCGATTCCGAGCGGAT
>USJM01000175.1 GCA_900555005.1 uncultured Lachnospiraceae bacterium
GGTGCGTAATCGCAATGACCTGTCTGTCCCTGGAGAGCTGCGCCATCTTTTCCGAGACCTTCTGGGCTGTCCGTCCGGAGATTCCTGTGTCAATTTCATCAAAGATCAGGCACTCGATCTCATCCTTCTTCGCCATCACGGTCTTGATACCAAGCATGATTCTGGACAGCTCGCCGCCGGAGGCCACATGCTGAAGCGGCCGGAGCGGAAGGCCCGGATTCATCGAGATCAGGAATGATACCTCGTCCATTCCATTGCCTGACGGCTCCTTCAGCTTCTCAAAATGGATCTCAAACCGGACATCCAGAAAGTTCAAGTCCTTCAGAGAGCGGACAATCTGTTCCGTGAGCTTCTCCGCAGCTGTTTTTCTCTGCGCTGTGATCTCTCTGCAGACCTCCAGAAGCTCCTTCCGGTTCTTCTCCGCTTCCGATTTCAGCCCGCCGACATAGGCATCGAAATTACTCAGCCGGTCCATCTCCTGCTGACGCGCGTCCCGGTAAGACAGGATGTCTTCAATCGTCCTGCCATACTTCATCTTCAGATGGTTGATCAGATCCAGCCGCCCGGAAACCTCCGCAAATTCCTGCTCATCATAACTGAATGCGTCGATGTAGCCGGACAGGGCGCGCGTGAAATCGCTGAGCATGCTCTCCGCATCCGAAAGGGTGCTCTGAAGCTGCGTCAGCTCCTCATCGTAAGGCGCAACGGCGGAGAGCTCGCCCGACGCCCTCGAAATCTGGGAGGACGCATCGGTCTCGCCATCACCGTCGGTCAGCCGCTGGACCGCTGAGAGCGCTTCCATGATTTTCTGAGCGTTCGAGAGAAAACGGAAGCGGTTCTCCAGCTCCTCATCCTCCCCCGGGCGAAGATCTGCATCATCGATCTCCGAGACCTCAAAGCTGATGAAATCCATTTTCTTTGAGCGGTCTCCCGCATCCTGCAGCGCTTCCTTCAGTTTCTGCGAAACAGATGCATACGACTGATAGAGCGCCCTGCACCGCTCTTTTTTCTTCTCCAGACTCTCGCCTGCAAAGTCGTCGACCAGCTGCAGGTGGTACTTCGGATACAGAAGCGACTGATGTTCATGCTGACCATGGATATCGATCAGATCGGAGGAAAGTTCCCTGACAAGCCCGATCGGGACGACCTCCCCGTTGATCCGGGAAATGGACCGGCCCTTCCGGAAGGATCTGGATATAATGATCTGTCCGTCCATGTCCGGAAGTTCATGTTCATCGAGCCATGCCTGTACGCTGCCGGACTGGGTCTCGAAGATCAGCTCGACTGAAGCATTGTCCGCATCCTCCGGAACGAGATCCTTGAAAGATCCCGAGCCGAGTGCGACTCCCAGTGAGCCGATCAGGATCGATTTGCCGGCGCCTGTCTCCCCGGTCAGGATATTGAGCCCATCCCCGAACTCAATCTTTTCCTCCTCGATCAGCGCCATATTTTTCACGTGAAGTACTCTCAGCATTCACTTACCCCTGCGCACGCTCTCCCGCGCTTCTTCCCTCTTCTCCATCCCGGCCGGTGCAGATTCCCCGGATCTTGTCCATCACGACCGGTGTGTCGCCCAGTGAGTGGATGGCACAGAAAATCGTGTCGTCTCCGGCGATGCAGCCGGCAATCTGAGGCCAGTTCATGGCATCCAGCGCGGCAGCCACCGCCATCGCCATCCCGGATACCGTCTTGATCACCAGGATGTTCCCGGCGCTGTCCATCGACACGTAGCCTGCCTTCAGGACCCTCAGGTATTTCTCGTCCATCAGGCTGTCCGCTTTCTGCGGCTCAAGTGCCACATAGCGCTGGCGGCCATTTTCGGCAGGAACTTTCGTGAGATGAAGCTGGCGGATGTCCCTCGAAATCGTCGCCTGCGTCACCGCAAACCCGTCCTTGTTCAGATAGTCCGCCAGCTCCTCCTGAGTCCCGATCTCGTAGCGGCTGATCAGATCGAGTATTCTTGCATGCCTGTTGATCTTCAAATTCATTTACCTCAGTTTCTGCCGGATGATTTCGACAAAGCTTGTATGGTTGATCTTGATGATATGCGTCTTTTTCTCTGCCTTCGTCACGACCACCCTGCTTCCCGGCGTAAGCGCCACCGATGTGTCGCCGTCGAACATTACCTCCGCAGGTTTCTCCCGGTCCTCCGCCTTTCCTTTTGTGACCTCCACTGTCACGGCCACATTATCCGGGAGGACGATGGAGCGGGAAGTCAGGGTGTGCGGAGCGACAGCTGTCAGCAGCATCAGAGAGGCCTCCGGCTCGACGATCGGTCCTCCTGCTGAGAGGCTGTAACCGGTGGATCCGGTTGGCGTCGACACGATGAAGCCGTCTGCCCGGTAGGAACACAGGAAGATGTCATCGACAAACAGGTTGATATCAATGACCCGCATCGCGCGCCTTCCGATGACGATATCATTCAGCGCCATGTCCCGCATCAGCACCCGGTTCTGGTGATAGACCGTTCCGGCAATCATCATGCGGTCCTCGATGGAAAAATCATCCCCCATCAGCCGGTCCAGCGCAACCGGAACATTCTGCAGATCAATCTCCGCCAGATAGCCGAGCGATCCCATATTGATGCCGAGCAGCGGAGCCCTGTTTCCGCCAGATCCCGGGATGCCTGAATCAGCGTGCCATCCCCTCCGAGAACCAGGACGCCCTCCACATCGGGCGGAATGGCTCCCGCATCCGTGTACCTGTACCTTGAATCCGGCGCGGAGCGTGCCTGCTCCTGTATGTAGCACTTCTTCCCGTGATCCTCCAGATACTTCCGGATAAACTCTGCCTCCCTGCGACAGGATCCCTTCTGCTGGTTCGCAATGACATAGAATCCGTTCATGCCTCTTCCCCGGTTTTGCCCAGACTCAGGTGCGCGCCGCTTACGACTTCTGTGATCATCCTGTCCGTGACGCTGCCCTCGCTGTCCTTCTGCCCCTTCACAAGATCAATCAGGTATTCAATGTTGCCCTCCGGTCCTCTGATCGGGGAAAATGTCAGTCCATTTGGCGTCAGACCATGCTCCTGTGCATAATCGCGGACCTTCCGGATAACCTCCTCGTGAACAGCCGCGTCCCGCACCACGCCCTTCTTGCCAACCTTCTCCCGTCCGGCCTCAAACTGCGGCTTGATCAGGGCTGCGATGCGGCCATCGTCCGACAAAACGCCGCTGACCGGTTCCAGGATCTTTGTCAGTGAGATGAAGGAAACATCGATCGATGAAAAAGATGGCCTGTCCGGGATATCCTCCGGTGTCAGGAAACGGGCGTTGAACTTCTCCATGCAGACCACACGGCTGTCATTTCTCAGCTTCCAGTCCAGCTGACCATGACCGACGTCGATCGAATAGACTCTGACGGCGCCGTTCTGGAGCATACAGTCCGTAAACCCGCCCGTGGAAGCACCGACATCCATGCAGATCAGTCCGTTCAGCCGGATGCCGAATGTTTCGATCGCCTTTTCCAGCTTCAGGCCGCCACGCGATACATATGGGAGTGGATTACCCCTGACCTCAATTCTGGAATAGACATCAAACTTTGTCCCTGCCTTGTCTTCCTTCTGCCCGTCCACATAGACCTCACCGGCCATGATGACAGCTTTCGCCTTTTCGCGGGAATCAAAAAAGCCGCCGCGCACGAGAAGGACATCCAAACGTTCTTTCACTTTCCCCTCCGTCAGAGTCCGATAAACCTGGAAACCACTTTTCCGTATATGCTTTCCGCATCGATGCAGCACTCTTTTTTCAGCACATCGACCGAGCCATGCTCGATGTAGGCATCCGGAAGCGCACACACAAGCGTCGGGATACTGCTGCCGATGGCGCAGAGGTACTCCAGAACACGGCTTCCGAAGCCGCCGGAATGGACATTCTCCTCCATCGTGACGAGCAGCTTGTGTTCTGCTGCCATCCGGGTGAGCGTCTCCTCGTCGAGCGGCTTGACAAACCGGCAGTTGACAATCGTGCAGGAATATCCGTTCTGACGGAGGCGCTGCCTGACCTCAAGCGCCGTCTGGACCATGCTCCCGACTGCCAGCAGGCAGATATCGCTCTCATCATAGAGCACCTCCCAGCGGCCCTGCTCGACGGGTGCCCTGAATTCCTGAAAGCTGTCGCACGCACTCCCCCTCGGATACCGGATCGCCACCGGTCCGTCTGCCTTGTGGATGGCCCAGCGGAGCATGTCCGCCAGCTCCCACTTGTTCTTTGGTGCCATGACCGTCATGTTCGGAATCAGTGACAGATACGACAGGTCAAAG
>USJM01000176.1 GCA_900555005.1 uncultured Lachnospiraceae bacterium
GAGCCTGCGCCGGCAGGAGCAAGTGGCGCAGCGGGCGGAAGAACGGCCCAGGCAGCTTCAGGCATCAGAGCGGGCGGGCTTTCCGGAAAGGGCAGCCAGGGCGTCAGAGGCCGCAGAGGAAGAGGCACCTTTGGCCTGCGGGGCGACTCGGAGCGGAATGAGTCACTTGTCAGAAGCAGCAACCCGGATGTGTTGTACGGCCGGGACTTTGAAGACCTGCCGATTGAGATGAAGTCGATTCTCGGAGAGATGGGGGATGTGACGATCCGCGGCCAGGTTTCAGAGATCGAGACACGGGATATCCATACAAAGCGCGGGAGCGATCTGACCATCCTGATCATTACGCTGACGGATTTCACCGATACGATGCGGATCAAGATGTTTCTCGACACCCAGAAAGCACCGCAGCTGACGGATCAGCTGAAAACAGGAATGTTCATCAAGGTCAGAGGTGTCACGACGATCGATAAGTTCGATTCGGATCTGACCATCGGAAACATCTATGGCATCATGAAGATTGCGGACTTCCGTCAGAAGAGGAGCGATACCTGGCCGAGGAAGAGAGTCGAGCTTCATTGCCACACCAAGATGAGCGCGATGGATGCCGTGTCGGAGCCGGGAGATCTGGTGAAGGCAGCAGCTTCCTGGGGGCACAAGGCGATCGCGATCACAGATCATGGGGTTGTGCAGGGGCTTCCGGACGCATACAAGGCGATTCCGGAGGATTCTGATTTCAAGGTCATCTACGGGTGCGAGGGCTACCTGGTGAATGACCTGGTGGAGACGGCTGTCAACTCGAGGGGCCAGTCCCTGGAGGGAGATTTTGTGGTTTTCGATCTCGAGACAACCGGATTTTCTCCTGTCGAGAACCGGATTATCGAGATTGGCGCGGTCAAGGTCAGCGGCGGAAAGATCGTGGACCGCTTCTCCGAGTTTGTGAACCCGCAGGTCCCGATTCCGCTGCGGATCGAGAATCTGACCTCGATCAACGACGCGATGGTTGCGGATGCACCCACAATCGAAGAGATCCTGCCCCGGTTTCTCGCATTTTCGAAGGACTGTGTGCTGGTCGCGCACAATTCCGCCTTCGACGTCAGTTTCATTGAGGAGAACTGCAGGCGTCTGGGATATGATCATGATTTTACATCCGTGGATACTGTGGCACTGGCGCGCGTTCTGCTTCCGAATCTCGGGAAATACAAGCTCGACACGGTTGCGAAGGCACTGAACATCGATCTCGGACACCATCACCGGGCAGTCGACGACGCGGAGTGCACGGCGCACATCTTCGTGAAGTTTGTCAGCATGCTCGAGGATCTGGATCTTCATAACCTTGATGAGGTCAATGAGCACTGCAGGGCGGACGAGCACAAGATCCGGAAGATGCCGACCTACCATGTCATCCTTCTGGCGAAGAATGAGACAGGCCGTGTCAACCTGTATCGCTGTGTGTCGGAATCCCATCTGAAGTATGTCTCGAACGGGAAGCCGCACCTGCCGAAGAGTTTTCTTGAGGCGCACAGGGACGGACTGATCATCGGGTCTGCCTGTGAGGCCGGCGAACTGTTCCAGGCAATCGAGCGCGGCGCCTCGGAGGAGGAACTGAAGCGGATTGTGGATTTCTATGATTATCTGGAGATCCAGCCGATCGGCAACAACATGTTTCTGACCGTTCCGAAATATGACAAGAATGGAAATCTCAGAAATGAGCCGAAGACCGTCGAGGATCTGAAAAACTACAACCGCCGGATTGTCGCGCTCGGAGAGCAGTACGGCAAGCCTGTGTGTGCGACCTGCGACGTTCATTTTCTGAATCCGGAGGATGAGATCTACAGGCGGATTCTGCAGTATGTGAATTTTCAGGATCCGGAGGCGGACAATCAGCCGCCTCTGTATCTGCGTACGACGGAGGAGATGCTGAAGGAGTTCGAGTATCTGGGGGAGGAGAAGGCGAACGAGGTTGTCATCACAAATACCAACCGGATCGCTGACATGGTGGAAAAGTTCTCGCCGGTCCGCCCGGACAAGTGTCCGCCTGTCATCCCGCACTCTGATGAAATGCTGACGAAGATCTGCTATGACAGGGACATGAGATCTACGGCGATGACCTTCCGCAGGTAGTGGAGGACCGCCTGAAGAAGGAGCTGCATTCCATCATATCGAATGGATTTGCCGTCATGTACATCATTGCCCAGAAGCTGGTATGGAAGTCCGTGGCAGACGGGTATCTGGTCGGGTCGAGAGGCTCTGTCGGGTCGTCCTTTGTCGCAAACATGGCCGGCATCACGGAGGTCAACTCCCTGCATCCGCATTACCTCTGCCCGAAATGCCACTACGTGGACTTTGATTCTCCTGAGGTTCGAAAGTACGATGGCATGGCCGGCTGCGACATGCCGGATAAAAACTGTCCGAAGTGCGGAACGAAGCTTCAGAAGCTTGGCTTTGACATTCCGTTTGAGACCTTCCTCGGCTTCAAGGGAAACAAGGAGCCGGATATCGACCTGAACTTCTCCGGAGAGTATCAGTCAAAGGCACACCACTACACGGAAGTCATCTTCGGCGCGGGTCAGACGTTCCGGGCCGGAACGGTGACGGTGTGGCGGACAAGAATGCGTACGGTTATGTGCTCCGGTATTTTGAGGACCACGGGGAGAAAAAGCGGCCGGCGGAGATCAAGCGTCTGGCAGACGGCTGTGTCGGTGTCCGGAAGTCGACCGGGCAGCACCCGGGCGGCATCATCGTTCTGCCATACGGGGAGGAGATCAACACATTTACGCCGGTCCAGCATCCGCCCAAGGATGAGAACACGATCACGACGCACTTTGATTACCATAAGATTGACCACAACCTCCTGAAGCTGGATATTCTCGGACATGATGATCCGACTATGATCCGCATGCTGGAGGATCTGACCGGGCTCCATGCGACAGATGTTCCGCTGGACGACAGAAAAGTCATGAGCCTGTTCCAGAACACCAGTGCGCTCGGAATCACACCGGATGACATCGGCGGCTGTCCGCTGGGTTCGCTTGGCATTCCGGAGTTCGGGACAGACTTTGCCATCCAGATGCTTGTTGATACAAAACCGAAGTATTTCTCGGATCTGGTCAGAATCGCCGGCCTGGCGCACGGGACGGACGTCTGGCTGGGGAATGCGCAGGATCTGATCATGAACGGCATCTGCACCATTTCCACGGCGATCTGCTGCCGCGACGATATCATGATCTATCTGATCTCGAAGGGGCTTGATCCGGAGCTTTCCTTCACGATCATGGAGAAGGTCCGCAAGGGCAAAGGCCTCCGGCCGGAGTGGGAGGAGGAGATGAAGAAGCATGGGGTGCCGGACTGGTACATCGAGAGCTGCCGCAAGATCAAGTATATGTTCCCCAAGGCCCACGCGGTGGCCTACGCCATGGAGCTGGCGCCTAAGATGGAAAGGACCAGATTATGATCGTGAATTTGTCCGGCCCACGCAACAGCGTATGTCATGATGGCCTGGCGGATCGCATGGTTCAAGATCTATCAGCCGCTCGCCTACTATGCGGCCTTCTTCTCGATCCGTTCGCCCGGCTTCGACTACGAGCTCATGTGCGAGGGCCCGGAGGTGCTGGCACGGCATATGAAGGAGATTGAAGCCAAGGATAAGAATGAGCAGCAGCAGAAGGAGCAGGAGCAGTACAAGGCGATGAAGGTCGTCCGGGAGATGTATGCACGCGGCTATGAGTTTGCGAAGATCGACGTCTTCAAGTGCAGGGCAACGAAGTTCTGCATTGTGGACGGGAAGCTGATGCCGTCGCTCAACAAGATCGACGGACTCGGGGACAATGTCGCGGCGCAGATCGTGGATGCCTGCAAGGACGGGCCGTTTTTATCGCTGGATAACTTCAGGGAACGGACGAAATGCCCGAAGGGCATCGCGGACAAGCTGGTGCAGCTCGGCATCCTGTCGGGCCTTCCGGAATCGAATCAGCTGTCGATCTTTGACATGATGCCGACCGGAACGGAAGGGTGACGGGCGGCCTGACAAGAATGGAGAATCGTATGCAGAAGACGGATGAAAATGTCATCCTGATCGGGTTCATGGGAAGCGGAAAGTCGAGTGTGGGCAAAAAGCTTGCCGGCCTGCTTGCAGTGCCCTGCCTGGATACCGATGCACTGATTGAGGAGCAGGAAAAGATGACGATTCGGGAGATTTTTGCTCAGAGGGGGCAGGAGTATTTCCGGGATGCGGAAACCAGAGCGGTCCGCGGTCTGA
>USJM01000177.1 GCA_900555005.1 uncultured Lachnospiraceae bacterium
CAGCTTCTGTGCACAAACCCCACATTCTCAAGGGGTGGCCGGGAACTGCTGTCTCCGGTCTCATTTGCAGGGAAAAAAGGGCAGCTGATCGGAATTACCGGTCCTGTTGCCAGCGGAAAGAGTACGCTGGGCGAGGCGATCGCCGGAATCCGGACCTGCGGCGGGGCAGTGAGGGGGATGGGACATGACCTGGCGCTCTTATCCGGGGCAGAAAAGTCGGAGCTGATTTCCTATATGGGACATCGCCCTGAGCTGTTTGACCTGAGCCTGCGGGACAATATTCTGCTCGGCAGGCGGGAGGATCCGGACAGGCTCAGGGAGGTCCTCCACGATGTCTGCCTGGATGAAGACCTGGATAAGATGGGAAGAGGCGCTCTGGACCGCAAGACGGGTTCTGCAGGAAAGATGCTCTCAGGCGGTCAGCGGAGCCGGATTTCCTGCGCGAGAGCGTTGTACGGAGAGCAGCCGCTGATCGTTCTGGATGAACCATTTGCAAATGTGGACAAGGATACGGAACAAAAGATGATTCGGAACCTGAAGGCGCACCATTCGAATTCCCTTCTGATTCTCATCACGCACCGAATGAGGGTGCTGGCGGATGCGGATCTGGTGCTGATGATCGAAAAGAACGGGTATGTCCGGACCGGCACGCACGAAAGCCTGATGAAGGAGTCTGAACGGTATCGGGAAAGCTTCCTGCTTCAGGAAAAAGAATGCATGCAGAAAGAGTCAGAGCGGGGGAATTTATGAGGAGAGGAAAGCATTCCCGCGTATGGGAAGAGATCGGGTCTGTCATCCGGAAGAACAAGGGAAAGGCAGTTTTTCTGGCCGTCTGCATGACTGCATCTGTCATCCTGGCGCTGATTCCACCGCAGATACTCAGGCATGTGGTGGATGACAATCTGATTTCCGGCAGACGGCAGGGGCTGTTCGGGCTTGCCGTTCTCTATGTTGCAGCCTCTGTGCTTGGAGCGGCCTCAGAGTTTGGAAAAGGCGTCATGCTGACGGTGATCGGGGAGAAGTATATTCACAGGATCCGGACCGATCTGATGGAAAAGCTGAACAGACTGCCGCTTGAAAAACTGACACATGAAAGTGAGGGCGAAATTACCGGCCGCTTTGTGAACGATGTCGAGAGCGTTGGGTCGCTTATCTCTGACGGAATTGCGTCGATGGTGACCGATCTGCTGAAAATCATCGGAATCATTCTGTCCATTCTGCTGTTCTCGTGGAAAATGGCACTCCTTGTCGCTGCGCTGGTGCCGGCGGTCTTCTTTCTGACCAGGCTGTTCCAGAGGCTGACCCTTGGCGCGCAGGAAAAAAATCTGGCCCAGATGGGACAGATGAACACAGTGCTGACGGATTCCATTGATAAAGCCCAGACGATCAAGGTATACCACAGAGAAGCCTGGATGCAGCGAATTTATCACCTGGAGCTGGAGGATAACTACAGGACGAATGCGTCGATCTATCTTCTGGATGCTTCCTACTCGCCGATGGTTCAGGTCATCCGGGCAGCTGCCATCGCCCTGATCGCTGCGATGGCGTCACAGCATCTTCATCTTGTCACGATTTCGGCTGGTGTGGCAGCAGCCTCCATTGATCTGATCGCCAGACTGTTCGACCCGATCAATACGCTGGGGATGGAGTTTCAGAACATTCAGAGAGGAATCTCGGGAATCAGAAGAATCGATCTGTTTCTGGAGCAGGAACAGGAGGAAGAGCGCACGCGGATGCTTGACGCTGAAGAACTGGAGGGAGAAGTCCGGTTTGACCATGTCTCATTTGCCTACAGAGGCGGACCGACTCTGTTTCACGATTTCTGTCTCACGATGAGGCGGGGAGACCGGGTCACGGTCACCGGGCGGACTGGTGCCGGGAAGACAACGCTTGTCGGCCTCCTGACGGGCTTGTTCTCTCCTGCGCAGGGCAGGGTGATGATCGGGGGCATCGATACCAGGGAGATCGCGGACGCGCAGAAACGAATGATCTTCGGCTATGTGCAGCAGGACTTTGTCGAGATACCGGGAAGCGTTCTGATGCAGGTGACGATGGGAGACGAACGCGTTACAGAGGATATGGCACTGGAGGCGATCGGGAAAGTCGGACTGATCGATGAGCTCCTGGCGCTGCCGGATGGGCTTGATACGGACATGAGTCAGGCAGGTCTTTCCCAGGGGCAGAGAATGCTGCTTCAGATTGCGCGCGCCATCGCGCCGCGTCCGAATATCCTGATTTTTGATGAAAGCACCGCAGGCCTCGACTCTGTCACAGAGAAACGAATCGATGACGCCCTGGTCCAGGCCGGAGAGAACCGGATCGTTCTGATCATCTCGCATAGAAAGACGGAAGGGCTGCCAGGCGGGAAAGTTGTGCAGCTGTAAGAAAAAGAGAGCCGGGGGAAATCTCCGGCTCTCTTTCTGCAGTTACCTTCCGGTGCGGGTAAATTCCTTCCCTGTCAGCAGAAGATAAGCTTCCTTATACTTCTCGATGGTGCGGTCGATGACTTCCTGGGGAAGCTCGTAATCGCTGTCCGGGTTGGCTTTCAGCCAGTCACGGACAAACTGCTTGTCGTAGGAAGGCTGACTGTGTCCGGCCTGATAGCCGTCTGCCGGCCAGAATCTGGAGGAATCCGGGGTCAGCATCTCATCTCCAAGGACGATTTCTCCATTCTCATCAAGACCGAACTCGAACTTGGTGTCCGCGATGATGATACCGCGGCTTCTGGCATAGTCGGCACATTTGGTGTACAGCTCGATCGTCTTGTCGCGCAGCGCAGTCGCATATTCTTTCCCGTGACCGGGGAACTTCTTTTCCAGCACATCAATCGACTGTTCGTAAGAGATGTTCTCATCGTGATCGCCCAGATCTGCTTTTGTGGAAGGGGTGTAGATCGGCTCAGGCAGCTTCTGGCTCTCGACCAGGCCCTCAGGGAGCAGGATGCCGCAGACCATTCCGGTCTTCTGATAGGAAGCCCAGCCGCTTCCGGTGATGTAGCCTCTGACGATGCATTCAAGCGGGAGCATGGTCAGCTTCCGAACCTTCATACTGTTGCCGGTAAACTGCTCCTGGCGGAAGAATTCCGGCATTCTTTCGTTGTCCGTCGTGATCATGTGGTTCCGGATGACATCCTTCGTGTACTCAAACCAGAAAGAAGACATCTGTGTCAGGATCGCACCTTTGTCCGTGATCCGGTTCTTTAGGATGTGATCAAATGCTGAGATCCGGTCTGTTGCGACCATGATCAGGCTGTCTCCGATGTCATAGACTTCTCTGACTTTTCCAGACTTGAATGGCTTGTACTCCTTCATGCTGACTGTCCTTTCCCAACTGTTGAACAAAACTTATCGCCTGACCAATTCTAGCACAGTGGATATGCCCTTGTATATTGAAAAATTCGCAGAAACGTTCGGAAGGAATTCTGCGCGGAAGAAGAGCAGCAGCCACCCGGTATGAATGTTACATGCACACATATTTGATTCATTAAAGTAAATGTTACATGAAATAATTGAATATGCATACAATGCATAAACATGCATAATATGCACAAACGAGTGTGGATACCATAAAAAGGCCGAAAATGTGGATAAGTGGATATCTGTGGGGATATGTTGAAAAGTGAGAGAGAATGGAATGCCGATGGAGATGATTCGGAGGGGTCTCAGAGAAAATGTTACATAAATGAAGGGCAGCGGAGACACCCGCTGCCCTTCCGGACACGTCATTTACATGTCAATCTGATTCTGGTTTCTGTCTGCTTGAAGGCCGTGCTTACTCGGCCAGCTCAGACCATTCATCGTAGAGCGCTTCCAGCTGTGTGGTGAGTGCTGCTTTTTCCCTGGAGAGGCTTGTCACTTTTCCGACATCCGTGAAGACTTCTTCCCGGGACATCTCCTCGTCGATCTCGTGGCTGCGCGCTTCCAGACCGGAGATCTCCGCCTCCAGCTTTTTCAGCCGGCTTTCTTTTTTTCGGGCTTCGGCCTGAAGCTCCTTCTGGCGCTTCCAGTTCTCTGCGCCTGCGTCGCTGCCGGATACGTGCTGCATGGAAAGGTGAGAGGCATTCCCGGAAGCGATCTGTCCGCCGGAAGCGGAGTGGATGGTCTGCTCATTTGCGGGGGCAAATTTCGCTGTCAGTTCATCCTTCTTTTCAAGATAGTAATCGTAGTTGCCGAGATAGCTCACGATGACGCGGTTTGTCAGCTCGATGATGCGGGTCGCAACCTGGGTGATAAAAT
>USJM01000178.1 GCA_900555005.1 uncultured Lachnospiraceae bacterium
AGCAGCTTGTCTGCTGCGGACTGCTTCTTCTTCAGCTCTTCCTCTCTTGCTGCCACACTGCTTTCGCGGCGCTCCAGAGCTTCTGTCTTCTTGTCAGCGGCCTCATCTTTCGCCATGACCCGCTTTTCAAGACGCTGCACCTCGGCGCGGCGATCTCTTGCTTCTCTCTCGGACTCATTCTTAATCCGGAGAGACTCTTCCTTCGCTTCGACAAGGGCTTCACGTTTCTTCGTCTCTGAGAGCTTCAGCGCATCATCAACAATCTTTCTTGCCTTCTCTTCCGCATTGCCAATGGTCGCCTTGTCTGCTTCCTCGCGACGACGGATTACGGTTTTTGAAGTCAGAGGGACTGCGATTGCCAGTGTGATTGCAACAGCGATTAAAACAGCTAACGCAATCGGCACAGGAGCACCTCCTTACAATATTTAGTTGTCATGTAACTACAACTTTTATTATTGTACTTTCTTTCACAGGCTGTGTCAAGCTGGCGGAAATTCCCGGTCTGGGCTTCTGCGCAGTCAGTAATCCTGCACAAATCACGACTCCGTACAAGCCTTCTGATTACTCAGATTGCCTCCTGCCAGGATCAATCCTGCTCCTGAAGCTCCCGCAGCACACGTCTGATGTCCGCAGCTTCAAATCCCTTCCGCATCAGGCAGCCTGTCAGTTTCTGCTGCTCCTCCCAGGATGCATGTGCCGCATCATATCCCCTTTTCTGAACGAGCTTTCGAATCGCCTCAAGGTCTGCTGATTCCCCCAGAAACGGGTCACCCTCCTGATTCTCCTGTCCGACAGCAGAATATGCCTCACGGATCACATCTGAGTTCACCCCTCTTTTCTCGAGCTCCAGTATGATCACTTTTCTCTTCTTCTTCCTGACTGCTGGCGAATGAAATTTTCTGCATACCGTCTGTCATCTGTATAGTGGTAGGAAGCCACGTATTCAAGCGCTTTTTCTGCGATCTCCTCCGGGTATCCGTCATGTCTGAGCCTGTCACGGAGCTGTCGGACCGTTCTGTCAGAGGTTTTCAGAAGATTCATGCACCTGAGCTTTGCTCTTCTGACCAGCACATCGTCATGGATCTCTGCCAGAACTTCTTCCGGAATCTCCTCTCCCTCACGGATATGGTATTTTCTGAGCTCGCCTGCGTAGAGTACAAACGAGCTTCCGTCCTCAAGCACAATCTTTCTTTTTCGATCTGTCACCCTGAGGATTTCCGCCGCAATCATCCGCCTTCTCCGCTCCCCGTACACTTCTCCCTGATCTCCGGCTCATCCCATTCATGATGGTATCTCGCCGGAAATGTTCCGTTTCTCACTCGCTGTCAGATGATCCCTCTTCCATCCGGAACGCGTCCGGCTCTTCTGGAGGCGCCGGAGTTTGTGCATCACTCTGTGTCTTCTGTTCACCCTGATCGCCTCCGTCCGGATCGATCCCATAATGGACACGGACCTTATGGGAGATCTCTTCCATCAGCTCCGGATGATCTGCAAGGAACTGCTTTGCGTTCTCGCGTCCCTGTCCGATTTTGTTTCCTTCATAGGCATACCAGGCGCCGCTCTTAGCCACAATCCCGACATTCGCGGCAAGGTCCAGAACATCTCCCTCTCTGGATATGCCCTTTCCAAACATGATATCAAACTCCGCTTCCTTGAACGGCGGAGCAATCTTGTTTTTCACAACCTTGATCCTGGTACGGTTTCCAATCACATCCCCCTGCTGACGAATCGCCTCGATCCGTCTGACGTCCAGCCGTATGGAAGAGTAGAACTTCAGGGCCCGGCCGCCTGTCGTTGTTTCCGGGTTCCCGAACATCACGCCACCTTCTCCCGAAGCTGGTTGATAAAGATCACAATGCAGTTGGACTTGCTGATCACACCTGTCAGCTTGCGAAGCGCCTGGCTCATCAGCCTGGCCTGAAGCCCGACATGGGAGTCCCCCATATCCCCATCGATCTCCGCCTTCGGAACCAGTGCCGCAACCGAGTCAACAATAATAATGTCGACGGCTCCGCTGCGGACCATTGTCTCGCAGATCTCAAGTGCCTGCTCCCCGTTGTCCGGCTGAGAAATATACAGATTATCAATATCCACTCCGATGTTCTTCGCATAGACCGGATCCAGCGCATGTTCGGCATCAATAAAGCCGGCAATGCCGCCTCTCTTCTGCACTTCTGCCACCATATGAAGCGCGACTGTCGTCTTTCCGGATGACTCCGGACCGTAGATCTCAACAATTCTTCCTCTCGGAATTCCGCCATGCCCCAGCGCAATATCCAGGCTGAGGGATCCCGTCGGGACGGTTTCAACATTCATATTCGTGCCGCTGTCCCCAAGCCGCATGATGGAACCCTTTCCGTATGCCTTCTCGATCTGGGACAGAGCTGCGTCCAGCGCTTTCATCTTCTCCGCATTCACACCGCCTGCTTCAGCTGCCGATGCGGTATTTTTCAATGCCTTTGCCATATCTTTCTCCTGTACTCAGTCAGTCTTTGTTTTTCGAACTAATGTTCGGTCTTAATATTACAGAGAAACGTCACCCCTGTCAAGTCGTAATATCAGTGTCCTGGAGTTTCCATGAATTCTGAAGTCGATTGATTTGAAAGAATCGTATACAGAGCTGCAAAAAAGAAACGGAGATAACAGAACTGTCATCTCCGTTTATATCGGATATTGCGAGGCATGTCAATCTCAAAAAGATCAGTCTTCACCGTCATCAGACGGGCTTCCCTCTTCAGACGTCACTGTCTGATTGCCGGGACCTGTTCCAACGGTTCTGCGGCAGCTTCTCCGCCTGTCTCCTGCCCGGCAGCGGCCGCCTGGATCTGCGCTTCCAGAGATGAAAATGCTGCCTCCCTTGCCGGCTGATACTGGGCATCTTCCTGTTCCCAGACCGAATAAGCCTCGTCCCCGCGGTGATCCGTAAACTGATAGTGCTGCGTCAGATAGTCCAGCAGATAATCCGTGTACTTCACAGCCCCAAGCAGATTGGTATGATGCGCATCATAATAATCCGTAGAAAAATCAATTCCGAGCTTTTCCTGATCCTTATTTGCATTCAGGAACGGAACATTGTACTCCTGCGCGATTGCTGTAACTGCATTCAATTCTCCCATATCATCCTGCGTATAGGCGTACGGTGACGCAACAAGGACAACCTCCTGCCCAATCTTTCTGCAATAGCTGAGCAGTTCCCGGAGCGCATTCTCTCCCCCTTGTGCCAGTTTTGTCTGATAGTGCTCGTCATATGGGATCGCACTCTGAGGCACAACCCGGTCCTTTATCGCATACCCCATAAACTGACTTGCATCGATAGCTGAAAAATCTCTCTTGCCACCCTGGATCACCCGCTTCCAGTTAGAGCTGTCAAATAGCCGCCAGTAATTCTCATGATTCATGATCAATGTCAGATAATACGGCAGCTGATCAGATGAAAAGCGTATTCCTGTCATCTTATTATAATGATTCAGGATTTTCCATCTCTTGAACGGACTCGCATAGTTCTTGATATAACGATACATGTCGGTTGTCATGCCGTTCATGGACCGCGAGCCAAGAAACCCTCTCACCTCGATCAGGACAACCTCCGGTTTCTGATGTTTTAGCAGATCCTTCAGCGAAAAAATGGTATTTTCCCCCACAGCCCCGGCAATTCCATATGCATAGGAAGAGATTCCGTACTTTTCCCATGCTTCCATAGGATTGTAATAGCGGTATACCGTGCTTGCACCGATCACAACCGCGTCAACCGTATTCTCCGGAAGGGTTTCGTACTCATACAGCCGGTAGGACTTCGGACGGTCATAAAGCAGAGTCAGAAACTGAAAGATCAGAGCCGTCACAACCAGAAAAACAACAATCTTCACCAGCTGCGGCGCCGTGACCGGTTTTCTTCTGTTTTGTGTCACTTCTTTCATTCTCAAATGACCTTATCTCCCTCAAGCAGTTCTGCCGCGAGCTTCTTCCTCTGAAGCTTTCCGTTGAATGACCGCGGTATCTGATGGCAGACGACAATCTTCTGTGGAATCTTGTCCGGATCCACACGTCTGCGCAGATACTGCATCATCGCCTTGTGGTCGAATGTTTCCTCATCCGTATCCACGACCAGAATCGGAACCTCTCCTGAAACCTTGTCCGGCTTTGCAATGCAGGCACAGTCCAGAATCCCCGGGTAGTCTGCTGCCACCTCCTCTATTTCGTCAGGCGCAATCTG
>USJM01000179.1 GCA_900555005.1 uncultured Lachnospiraceae bacterium
TGTCGATTGACAGACCGGCCCGGGCATCATCTCACGGACCGGGTAGTAGAATCCCCTCTGCTTCTCATAGTCCTCAAGATCGAACGCGAAGAAGACCATCGGCTTCTCAAAAAGTGAATACTCAAACACAATCGACGAATAGTCTGTGATCAGCATGTCAGAGGCGATAATCAGGTCCTCAATCCTCAGATCCGAAACATCCATCGCAAACCCTTCGGCACCTTTTGGAATCACGGCCTTCTTCCTGACAAATGGATGCTGCCTGATCAGCAGCAGATAGCCATCTCCAAGCTCTTCCTTCAGACGAAGAATGTTCAGCTGGTCCGGCGAGACCGCATCCCGTACAGATCCTCTGTAGGTCGGCGCGTACAGAAGCAGTTTCTTTTTCTCAAACACACGCTCGCAGTCCCTCGGCATCGCGCCGCCCTTTTTCCCAAAGGCCCCATTTGCGCCGATCATGCACACCGGCGCCGGCTCATCCCGCAGCGATGGGTTTCTGTCCTCCAGCACTTGTCGGACACGCAGCGCTGCATTTCTCCGGGCCTTGCTGTGGAAGTATAGGTCTGTCCGGCTCACCCCGATCGGCAGAATGTCCTGCACGCGGTCCTCCATATGGAAAGCCTCCGCATACGCCCAGACCACCTCTTCCGACGAAACGGTCACATAGGAAAAATTCTTGTGCACCGGGTACTTTTCCAGATCCACCTCCGTCGTCCCGAATCCCTTCCCGACCGCACTGTAGCCGAACTTCTTAAAAGCCCCGCGGGCATGCCAGGTCTGGATAACCGTCGTCTCCGGACGAAGCGGAAGGCTGCTCAGAAAATAGGACGATTCATTGACAAAAACATACTCGCCCGTGCGATCTTCGGGATCGCGGCAAGGCAGCGGAGCGTCACCGACGCCGGATTTTCCATCCCCTCGCGGATGCAGACCGTATCGAAGCTGTAAGATCCCTGCGTGCCTTCAACCTTCTCCCCAGCCTTCTCTTCAGTCTTCCCTTCATTCTCACCGCTCTCACGGTTTCGTCTCTCCAGGGCGGCCCGGATCAGGCGGAAATTGTCGGTCAGCTCCTTCTCCCGAACCTCCAGAAACACGACATAGCCTGGCCTGACCGGGCCCTTTGCTGCCGCCAGATAGCGGGACGGATAGAGCTTCTTCAGGCTTGTATCCTTGTACGCCGACCGCACTGCGCTGTATGCTGATTGATGGTGTTCTTTGTGCCCATACCGGCCAATTCCTTTCTGCTGCTATCCCCATGCTCCCGGAATTCCTTCCTGTTTTCCGCCGCGGCTCCTGATCTTTTATTTTTATAAATCATAGCACACATCCCGCACAAAACGCATCGTCATACCGCAATTCATCTATTTGTGATATGATTGTATAAATTTGTTCAGGATTCTGTAAAGAATCGGTTCAGCGAACACCAGATCCGCCCGTCACAGGCGGACGATCCTATCATCTCTAAAAGGAATCGCCGAGGTACACACAACATGTCAGCATCAAACCGTTTCCACGACGCAGCCAGGAACATCTGGCACAAGTCAAGGGTCATCCGCCCGGTCTACTGGTTCTGTTATAAACATATCCGGTATGCCCTTCATCATAACCCGCTCGGAAAAATCTATTTCCAGCATCGAAAGGATGTCACATATGATCAATATTTCCCTTCCTTCTACAATGCGCACCGCGCGAACCGGTCGATGAAAGGAAAGTCATCTTCCTGGAACCCGTGCAGCCCAGGATTACAAACAACATGCGCCTGATCCGCGACCGGCTTGAGCGATCCGGGAAATACACCATCCATGAACACTATCTCCGGGCGAATTATGCCTACAGACGGCAGTGGAAGAAGAACTGCGCCGCATTTCTCTCGGATCTTGCAACCGCAAAGTATGTCTTCCTGCCGGAAGCCTCGCAGGTTCTTTCCTGCGTGGACATGCGGCCGGAAACGATCGTCGTACAGACCTGGCACGCCTGCGGCGCCTTCAGCGGTTCGGCTTCAGCACAGCCGACCAACTGTTCGGAGCAGACCGGGAGGGGCAGCTCCGCCATCCATATAACCGAAACTATACATACGTCACTGTATCAAGCCCGGATGTCGTCTGGGCCTATGTGGAAGCCATGCAGCTCCAGGAGCATGAGGACATCGTCCGTCCGATCGGCGTCAGCCGGACCGATGTATTCTTCGACCAGGATCGTATCCGGAAGGCTTACCAGAAGGTCTATCAGAAATTCCCTGCTGCCAGAGGCAGGAAAATCATTCTCTACGCGCCAACCTTCCGCGGCCACACCAATGAGGCTGAAGCGCCTGACAAGCTGGATGTGCGTGCATTTCATAAAGCGCTTGGCGAAGACTACGTCATGATCATCAAGCACCATCAGCTCGTTCGGGAGCTCCCGAAACTGCCGGAAGACCTGACAGGCTCCTTTGTCTACGATGGCTCGCGGAGTCTGGACATCAACGATCTCCTGATGGTCAGCGATCTCTGTATTTCCGACTACTCTTCCCTGATCTTCGAATACTCTCTGATGGAACGTCCGATGCTCTTTTTCGCCTACGATCTGGAAGACTATTTTGACTGGAGAGGCTTTTACTATAATTACGATGAGATGACACCTGGCCCTGTCTGCAGAACCAACGAGGATATGATAGACTATATCCAGCATATCGACGAACGTTTTGACAGGCAGGCTGTCAAGGATTTCCGCTACCGTTTCATGCGCTCCTGCGATGGTCATTCGACAGACCGCATCATGAAACTCGTATTCGGCGATACCATGGCCGGGGAACGCTGAGGTCGGGCTCGTCAGAAATCCTATGAACCCCCATATATAGAAAGGGAATCTGACTATGATCAACCAGTACAACCGGGGAAGCAACCGTCTTTCACGCCTTTTCTTCCGCACCTGCCATGGCATCTACTGGCGCGTGACACAGATCCCGCCCCTGAAACAGATCAAAAGGTACTTCGGCCTGAAGAGAAGCGACAGGCTGTACGGAGAGACCATTCCCGCCTGGTACCGTTCAGAGGCAGGAAAACCCGTCGATGATCAGAAGGTTCTGTTTGTCGAGAACCGAGCCGTCTCGCTGTCTGATAACTTCCGGCTGATCTATGAAGACGCAAAGCAGGCAGGATACACCGTCCACATCCATTATCTGCATGAATTCGATCCGGGCACAGACTCAATGAAGCCACTGGAGGCGTACACAAAGGACGCTGCCACGGCGAAGTACATCTTTCTGAACGATGCAGCCCTTGCCACCAGCAGCTTTCCGCTGCGGAAGGAGACGATGGTCATCCAGCTCTGGCACGGCTGCGGCGCTTTTAAGAAATGGGGTGCCAGTACGGCGAATAAAAAATTCGGGGCAAGTCAGAAGGAACGTAAAAAGCACTTTTTGAATTACTATAATAACCTCAGCCTTGTCACCGTCAGCAGCCCGGATGTCGCGTGGGCATACATCGAGGCCATGGATCTGCAAGAGCAGAAGGAGATCGTGATGCCAACCGGCGTCAGCCGGACAGATGTTTACTTTGACCCGGAATTCATTCAGAAAAATACAGAAAAGATCCACGCCGTCTTTCCGGCATCCATCGGGAAGAAGATTCTCCTTTTCGCCCCGACCTTCCGCGGAAGGGTTGCAGGGGCCTCCACTCCGGATTTTCAGACCTTTGACCTGCGCAGGCTGAAAAAGGAATTCGGGGATGAGTACGTCGTTGTCATCAAAAACCATCCCTATGTCGGTCCTATGACCACACCGAAGATTCCGGCAGATCTGGACGGAACCTTCGCGATGGACCTGACACACACCTGCACAATTGAGACGCTGCTGTGCGCGGCCGACCTGTGCATCACGGATTACTCTTCGCTGGTCTTCGAGTACTCCCTGCTTGACCGTCCTGTTCTGTTCTACGCCTACGATCTCGACGACTACAACGACTGGCGCGGCTTCTACTACAATTACAACGAGCTGGCTCCGGGGCCAGTCTGCAAAACGATGGATAAACTGATGGACGCGATCCGTCAGTCAGAAACTGCCTTTGACAAAAAGAAACTGGCAGCTTTCCGCCACAAGTTCATGCGCGCCTGCGACGGTCACTCAACAGAGCGGATCGAACAGCTTGTTTTCGGAAGATCCCTGCGCTGACTGCTCCTTCTACTCAGGTCGTTCAACCGCACATCAGGCGGCTTTTCCCACGCCGAAGATCATG
>USJM01000180.1 GCA_900555005.1 uncultured Lachnospiraceae bacterium
ATCATGCTGAACGAGGCCAGCAGACGTGCGAGTGCCGGCGGGCCGTTCTGGATCATTGGGTTATGAGAAACTTCTCATAATCCGATTTATGTCCAGCAAAAAGTTATGGGAAGCAGAAGGGGTACCGCCTTTGGAAGCGGTACCCCTTCAACAATTTTTCTTCGCATAACTATTTTGCAAGACTCTTTAGCCACATCATAAGTGACCGGCCTTCTTGTCAAGACGGCAACCTGTTCGATACGGAATTGCAGAAGATTTTCTCCTAAATTGCGCGTTTCTTTTCAGCATCAACTCTCGCATAGATCCCAGTGGCGGAGAAGTATATCCCGGTCCTGCGCTTACCGCTTTCGCAGGTTTTTCAAGCATTTTCCATCAGCATAACGGGGCGGTTCGTCCTATTCTTCCCATTTCTGTCTACTCGTTTCCGTATGTGGATCACGGTGTGGGGCAAAGCTTTTTCAACTCATCAAGGAACGAAGGCAAAACATCAAATATGATTGCGCAAATGACGGTCCAGTTCGTATCCTCATAATGATGCACCAGCCTGTGCCGCAGTCCTGCAATCTTCACCCATGGAATATCCGGATATTGCTTCTTGAAGTCCTCTGATAAATTAGCAGCGTGCTCTCCAATGTTGTAGAGCGGTGTTGTAACGGTCCATTGAACTGCTTCTTCTGCAAAAATTATCTCGGGAGTGATATTTTCTTTCTCCACATAACGCAGGAGCTTCTCCGTCGTCTCCCGCATCTTTTCAATTCTTTGCTGGTCACTATATTTCATGCGATTCGGACTCCTTCCTCCATGATCGTATGATAGAAAGCGGAACCAGCATTGACCTCCCGCAGTTCGTAAACATCCACAGCTTTTCCCATGGTGCGATGCAGTTCCTCTGCAATGCAGAAAATATCCGTCGGATCAAATTTGCTGCCACCGACCACGATCAAATCAATGTCGGAGGCCGCATCCGCTTCCTGCCTTGCATAAGAGCCGAACAGAATTGCACTTTCCGCATGATACTTTTTTAGCAGCTGCCGTACTACAGCGAAAATCTCGCTCTGTGTATAGATATGGCCAGACATCAGATTCGCACCTCTCTTTCTATGGTACAGTATATCACAGCTTTTACGAAAAATGAAATGGCAAAATGAAGTCATCGAAGCCACACTTCTCGTTTCGCAAATGCACCTCTGTAAAAAAGCTATGTTACTGAATAGATTGCGACACGGCGAAATGGTCTAATCAGCGTTCATTTTCGTTCAGGATTTCCAGCATCTCTTTTGGCGTCACCACATAGGGCTTGACCGGGAAATGCTTGATGTTGCCAGTTACGGGATAGGCGTCGGTAGTTTCTCTTGCCTCCATAACCACCTCATAGAAAATTGCATCATCAGGGTCAGGAACATAGTCCTCAATCGTGGCGGCATCTAAGAAGATTCCTCGCTTAATTAAACCTGTCAGCGCAATTTCAATGTCCCGACGGTCAAACTTAAATTTGGAGCGGTGCAGAACATCGTTGTATTCGTCCAAAATATCCTCATGCAGCAGAGGAATTACACGCCCCGCAAGAGCTTCTTGCAGAATAAGACCGGGAATGGAGGAAAGGTTCAACAGAGCAGAAACAACTACATTCGTATCAAGTACAACATAGTATTTCATGTTTATGCTCCGTTTCGAGCATTTTTTGACGCCCGGTCAGCTCGGGATGCCGCAATCTCAACATTGATCTCATCCAGCGACATATCCGCCGTGCCGTTCTGCTGTGCGGCTTCACTCAGACTTTGCATGGCGCGGATCGCCCGCTCAGCCCTGTATTCCTGCTTGGGCAGCGTCATGGAAAAGGGAACACCATTTACCACGACAGAGCGTTTCAAAAACATTCGGATAGCGGTAGGAAGGTCAATGCCGAGTTCCTCATAGACGGCGGCAGCCTTAGCACGGAGATCATCGTAGTCGCGCGCCTTCATAACATTTTTAGCCATAAAAGCACTCCTTTCAACTATGATTGTGTTTGTTTACAATACAATCATATTCTATTATACGCAAAAAGTCAAGGATTAGTCCTTGTGCATTTCCGAATGCGCTTTATTGCGCACAAAAGAAGCAGACTATGCAGGGAAAGTCATGTGCAGCCGCTTTGCTATTTATAGAACGCAGTCCTCTTGGATCAGCAGAATATCATCCCGCCCCTCAGCTTGATCGAGCATCCGCTGCGTGAAGCCGCTCTTGGAAAACAGCCCGTACAGTACCTTATACCCGGGGAAAGCCGTGCGCAGCTCCGCAGACTTTTTTACCTTCTCCTCCAGCTCATAATAGACTGTCGCATCCACCGGCTTATTGTGGTACTTGCACTCTCCGGCAAATACCTGCTTCTTCTGGTGATCCACCGCCATCACATCGATCTCCGTATCGCCGTTGATATCGTTGAGCCAGTAAGAGCCGATGCGGGAGGGCGCGAAATCCACCGCCTTGCTCCGGCACAGGGAGGCAAAGATATCCTTGCAGATGTCCTCATAGGAGAAGGCAACGAATTTCTGGATAAAGTCCTTCTCCAACTCGTCCAGAACGATCTGCTGATTGTCCAGTTCCAGCTCCCCTTTGTAGGGATAGACATAGCGGAACCAGAAGCGGATGAAATTATCTGAAATGAAGTAGAGGCCCTTTCTGGACTTCTCCGGATTCTTCTCCGTGACCGGCGTTGCCTTTTTCAGAAAGTCCAGATCGATCAGCGTGGAGAGGTAGGGCGTCAGCGAAGATGTTTCCATGCCCAGGGCGCCCGCAATTTTGCCCAGCTTGTGATTGCCGTCCGCAATAGCGCGAATGATGGAAAAATAGCTGTTGGCGGACTGTACCTCGTCTTTCAGCAGGAAGTTCGGTTCCTCATAGAGAAACCCATTCTTGGACAGTACAACTTCCTGAATCTGACGGTAGAGGTCTTCCCCCGGTTCAAAAAACTCCAGATACTTCGGAACACCGCCCGTCACGGAATACTGCTCCACGGCCTGAGAGAACGGCTGCCCCTGCACGGCATAGAGGTCTGTAAACGGCAGCGGCTTCAAGCGGATCTGCGCGCTGCGCCGGCCATAGAGCGGACTATCGTGAGAAAGGGCGTGCTTCTGCATCATGCTGATCAGCGACCCGCAGAGGATCAGCATAACATTGCTGTCCTTCAGGATCTCGTCCCAGGCATTTTGCAGAATGGACGGAAAGGCCGCGTTCGTCTTGACCAAATACGGAAACTCATCAATGACCAGCACCTTCTTTTCCTCCGGACGGTAGTTGGCGATCTCCCGGAACAGATCCAGCCAGTCCGTGAAGGTGACCCGCTGCAGCATGGAGTTGCCCGTTACCCGGGCTACCACGCCGGCAAGACGCTTCATGCTCTGGGACTCCACTTCCTCCGTCGCAAGGAAATAAAACGCCTGCTTGTCTTTGATGAATTCTTTGATCAGCGTCGTCTTTCCGATGCGGCGCCGGCCGTAGATCACAACAAAGCCGCCATCCCGGCGAAACTCCTTTTCCAGCGTATTCAATTCTTCTTTTCGTCCGATAAAGTTCACCTGTGCCACCTCCAGCATCTACGATTCACTTATGATAAATCATATTATGATAATCTTGCTTATATTATACGGAATTTTCTGAAACTGTCAAGCGGTCTGCTATGAGCGGGCCGCTTTTTCTATTCTTTACAAAAAGTTCAAATTTTAAGGGGACGATACCCCCCTTGAGCGGCGCGTAATACTATGAGGGATTTTTAAGGAGGCTCCCATGGATCAAATGAATCGAAACCTGTATGAACTGCTGTTCAGCTGTAAAGGAAACTGGCGCAACGCCATTTATGTCCCCTGTGGGCCGTGCCCGCATCCCTGCAAGGTTGACTGCTCCGGTTGTCTCGCAGCGATCCGACAGGATGGCGCGCCATTGCTCGTCGGCATTCGGGAGTTTGAAGAAGAAACCGGGGAGCAGATCGATCCGGGCGATTGCATCGGAACGCTCAGCAAGGACGCCTTCTCATCCCTCTTTTCCAGATACCTGACCTGGGAAATGAGCAGTTCCGAGCAGTGTCCGATGGAATACCTCACAGCTTCATCACTTTGACCCTCACTTCAAAACACCAGAAACAGAAAGGAGATCTTGCATGAAACGAATCAACATCACTTGCCCTGCCTGTGGTTCCAGAGCGTATCGTCGCCCGGCCAGCGTGGTGC
>USJM01000181.1 GCA_900555005.1 uncultured Lachnospiraceae bacterium
AAGCCCGGCGAGCATCAGGACGGGAAGGTACCATTTCCAGGGGAAGCCGATTACAACCAGCGTGGCGACAAGAATCTGTCCGCAGTTGTGCAGGACGCCGCCGAGCGCGCTGACAGATACGACACTGAACTTTCCTGTTTTCCTGACCAGTGCCATGCCGAGAATGCTGAGCGCAGTTCCGGCAAGACCATATGAGATACTGAACAAATTCCCAAACAGAAAGCCGATGATCAGCACGCGCAGAGCGGAGATCACGATGGCTTCCTTCCATCCGGCCAGGTACAGGATGGTCACAATCACGATGTTCGCAAGCCCAAGCTTCATGCCTGGAACAGGCATGGGGACCGGGATGACAGCCTCTACATAGCCGAAAAGCACCGCGAGCGCCAGCAGCAGTCCGGAAGCGGCGACTTTGCGGGCAATTGTATCACCGTGCGACCCCATCGAGATCCCCTCCTTCTGATTCCTTTGCATCGACAATCGAAAGTACAACCTTATTGGGCAGGCAGACAATCGTGCCTCCGTTCTCGTCGATGGCACTTTCCTGGATACAGATCTGGTCCGGGCAGTCAGCCGATACCATCTTCACTTTTCCATCCTGAATTCTGCATACGTTCGAGTAATTAATCTCGATTTCCCGGTCTGTCGTCAGAGGATAGGTGCCATACTCTTTGCCATCCACCTGGATCAGAAGAGCAGGTGACTTTGGCTTCACAGCTGTGACAATCGGAATGATCAGCAGAATGACAGACAACAGCGCAAGACCGCCGATCAGGAGCAGGTCATTGCGCCGGATCTGCCGGTCGGATCGGTTATATTCAGTTTTATCCTCTTTCGTGCTCTGCATCATACTTGTTCCCAAAACATTCGAAATGGTGAGACCTGTCTGCTCAGCTGGCCGAGATGGTTTCAATATGATACCGATCGGATATAAAGGAGTCTTTCAGACCATCGCTGATGGTGATGGTCTGGTCGGTATCAAAGAGAACCATGTCAAACTGGTCGTTATGAGCCTTCCAGAAGGAAATGGCTTTCTCTTTTCCCATCACGCAGAGAGAGGTGGAGAGACCGTCCGCCAGGGCCCCGTCCTTGCAGATGATGGAGACAGAGGAAAGGTCATTCTCGACCGGGTAACCGGTCGAGGGATCGATGATATGCGGATACCGTTTGCCGTCCTGGTCGACAAGGTAGCGTTCATAGCCGCCTGAGGTGATGACGGTACTGTCTTCTGAAAGCGTGAGAATGCCGAGAAGCGCGCTGGTGTCCGCCGGATCTTCGATGCCGACGCGCCAGGGGCTCCCATCAGGCTTGCTGCCTGTCACCTGAATGTTGCCGCCCAGGTCGGCAAGCCCGCCCGTCAGATGGTGCTTCTGATAGATATCCATGACCTTCTGCGAGGTGTAGCCCTTGGCGACTCCGCCGAAGTCAATCTGGACGCCGGAGGGGAGAGAAAGCTTCTTTGTCTCCGGGTCGTATGTGACCTTGGAGGAGTCGACAAGCGGAAGAAGCGCCTCTATCTCTGCTTTTGTCGGCACATGGCTGATCAGATGCTCACTTGAGGAGAGGACATCCGCGCCCGCCTCGGTCTGTGACTCAGCTTCAGTCTGCGCAGAAGCCTCGCGCCCTGGAGCACCCTCTGTGCCGCTTTCCGTCTCATCTTCGGATTCGCCGAAGAATTCCGTAAATCCCCAGAGCTTCATGATGGGGTAGATGGTGAAGTCGAAGGCACCGTTCGTTTCCTGATATAACTGAAGGGACATGTCTGTCAGCGCGGCAGTGTCATCCGAAAGTGTTCCGCCGCCATCGTGGTTGATCTGCCACACCTCGCTGCCTTTTGTGCCGGTTGAAAGCAGGCTGTCGAGCGAGCGGATTTTCTCCTCTGCTTCATCGAGCGCCGCCCCGGCATCCTCGCCGTAGGCCTTCAGGTTCATGACAGTTGTCATTGCGAAAAGCTGGCGGGTCTGCGGCTCTTCATTCTGACCGGCATATGCGTCCGGCGCAAGGGCAGCAGAGATAAGCATACTGGAAGCCATCATGGCACTGAGTGCGGCTGGTGTGATGGTTTTCTTTAAATATTTGAAAGGCATCGGTTCCTCCTGTCATCGGACCGCAGACACCTGGTCAACTTAACATGACGATGTGAACACCGGGTGTCTGCCGTAAAAAGATTCTGGTATAACAATTGAAAATGCTAATTATTATTTGTATAATACTTCAATTGTGCAAGTCAAGAAGATCGACATGATTAGAGGAGGTATTCATGGGTGTGTTGACGTTCAGAGGGGGCGTTCACCCTTATGAGGGTAAGGAACTCTCATCTCAGAAGCCCATCGGAAAACTGGATCCCGGACCGGAGCTGGTCTATCTGATGTCACAGCATATCGGTGCACCGGCAAAACCAGTGGTTGCAGTCGGCGACCGGGTTCTGAGGGGGCAGATGATCGGGGAGGCAGGGGGCTTCGTTTCTGCGCCGGTCTATGCGTCAGTATCCGGAACGGTGAAGGAAATCGGTACCAGAAAGACCGCAACCGGGGCGCCTGCAACAGCCATTGTCATCGAAAATGATCAGAAGTATGAGTCTGTTTCATTTGAGGGAGCGAAGCTGGAGGACCTTGGCAGAGAAGAGATTCTGGAGAGAATCCGGAAAGCCGGCGTGTCGGAATGGGCGGTGCAGGGTTCCCGACCGCTGTCAAGCTGGCGCCGAAGGACCCGTCTGCGATTGACCATATCCTGGTCAACGCGTCGGAATGCGAGCCGTATCTGACATCCGATTACCGGTGCCTGATGGAGGAGCCGGAGAAGGTTGCAGCCGGTCTTGAAGTGATTCTGAAGCTGTTCGGGCCCTCCTGCGAGGGTGTGATCTGCATCGAGGATAACAAACTGGATGCGGCGGAGGTTATTCGGAACGCTATATCCAGAAAGAGCCGGATGAGAGTTGCTGTCACAAAGACCAAATATCCGGAAGGAGCTGAGCGCTCTCTGATCAAGGCAGTCACAGGGCGGGAAGTGAACTCTTCCATGCTGCCGGCGGATGCTGGCTGTGTGGTTGACAATGTGCAGACGGTTATCGCCGTCTATGAGGCTGTCATCGAAGGCAAACCGCTCATGGAGCGTGTTTTCACGATCTCCGGAGATGCGCCGAAGGACCCGAAGAACTTCCGGGTTCCGGTCGGAACACCATACACACGGATCATTGAGGCAGACGGCGGATTTCGGGAGCATCCGGAGAAGGTCATATCCGGCGGCCCTATGATGGGATTCGCGCTGGCAGATCTGGATGTCCCTGTCACCAAGACATCAGGTGCTCTGACCTGCTTTATCCACGATCCGGTGAAAAATCTGGAGAGCGGACCTTGTATCCGCTGTGGAAAGTGCATCGAGGTCTGTCCGCAGCGTCTGGTGCCGTGCAGGCTTCTGGATATCGCCCAGCATGGGGACATGCAGCGGTTCCAGGACGAGTATGGGATGGAGTGCGTGGCATGCGGCTGCTGCAGCTACAACTGCCCGGCAAAGCGCCCGCTGGCTTTCAACATCAATGCCATGAGAGGCAAGGTGCTGGCGGAGAGAAAGAAGAACAGGAAGTGAGGAAGTTCGGAAATGGGTGAAAAATTGCTTGTGTCACCTTCGCCGCACGTCAGGGCAAAGGGGAAAACGTCGCTGATCATGCTTATGGTGATTGCTGCGCTTCTTCCGGCCTGCGTGTACGGAGTACTGAATTTTGGAATGCATGCCATGCTGATCCTGGTCCTTTCGACCGGATCAGCTGTTGCAGCAGAGCTTGTCTATGAGCTTGTAATGAGAAAGAAAATCACTGTGACAGACGGATCTGCCGCAGTGACAGGGCTTTTGATCGGCATGAATATGCCGCCGATGATCGCATGGTGGATACCGGTGATCGGCTCTGTGTTTGCAATCATTGTGGTGAAGCAGCTGTTCGGCGGCCTTGGCCGGAACTTTATGAACCCGGCTCTGGCAGCCCGCTGCTTTCTGGTGCTGGCGTTCTCTGCGCAGATGACTGCTTTCACGACCGGGACCGGTGTGCTGAGTCAGGTGACAGAGCCGACCGTGACGGCGGAGGCAGCTGCAGAGGCGGATGGCAAGGCCGATGAGACCGCTGGTTCAGATGCGGATTCGGCGGCGACAGCCTGGACGGAGGCGGCAGCGAAGACCGATGGCGAGT
>USJM01000182.1 GCA_900555005.1 uncultured Lachnospiraceae bacterium
GGCCGTTTCCAATGATCGACGCAGAAAACGGTGAATGCTGGAGTGCTCACTGAAAAAAGAATCAGAGATGGTTACGGGACGCTGAAAGCGCCAGCCCAACCCTGGGCTGGCGCTTTTTCATGAAGGTCCCAATTGGCAGAATTATCAGATATGTCGAGTGGGTGATAGGCAAGGTATTTGGTGATGGACTGGAACATCTGAAACTCGAATGTACAAGATGGATAAATGTCAAATATATGAAAAATAGTTTATATTGGAGAGAAAAATATGTTGATATACCGCATAATAGAAAAACGATTCAGATTATAAATAGCAACTTTTCACAATGTACGGGCATTTTTTACTAATTACTTTGTCAAAATACTTGTTTAAAATTGTGTGCATCGAAGGAGGAAGAAGCGATATGCAGCATACATTGGAGTTTCGAAATATCTCTAAGTTCTTCCCCGGTGTGAAAGCACTCGACCATATTTCTTTTAAAGCATATGGTGGTGAAGTTCTGGCTTTCCTGGGTGAGAATGGAGCAGGGAAATCCACACTTCTCAAGGTCTTGAATGGAGATTATCAGCCGAACGAAGGGCAGTACCTGCTGGATGGTGAGGAAAAGCACTTCCGCACTCCACACGAAGCTCTGATGGCAGGAATCAGCGTAATCTACCAGGAACGGCAGATTCTTCTGGAACTGAGTGTGGCGGAGAATATTTATCTTGGGAGGATGCCTGCTAATCGGTGGGGAATTATAGACAAGGCAAAGGCGAATCAGATGGCAGAAAAGGTCATTCAGGATTTCGGCCTTCCGATCAGGCCGACGACCAAGGTTAAGGATCTGAGCATCGCCTATCAGCAGATGGTTGAAATCATGAAGGCCTGCAGCAGGGAAAACCTGAAGGTCATTTGCTTTGATGAGCCGACGGCATCCCTGAGTGATGATGAGATTGAAGTGTTGTTTCATGTCATCCGCAAACTTCGGGATGAAGGAAAGATCGTGATCTATGTATCTCACCGAATGAGTGAGCTTCAGAAGATCACTGACAAGGTTGCGATTTTTAAAGATGGGAAATATGTGGACACTGTCGTGACAAAAGATGTTCCACAACAGCAGCTGATCCGAATGATGGTAGGCCGAGATCTGGGAGATATATACAGCAGCCTTGACCGGAACAAGAAAATCGGGGAAGTGCTGCTGGAAGTGCGCGGAATTTCCTCGGACCGAGTGAAACCTGTCTCGTTCAAGCTTCGCAGGGGTGAGGTCCTCGGCTTCTCCGGACTCGTTGGCGCTGGCCGGACGGAGGTCATGAGGGCGCTGATTGGCGCCGACAAAAGGCGTGGGGGCGAGATTTATCTGGAAGGCAGAAAAATTGAGAATCGTTCCCCAAAGGAAGCAATGGACAACGGAATCTTCATGGTCCCGGAGGACAGAAAACTTCAGGGAATCATCAAAAACCTGAGTGTGTCGGGGAATATCAATATCGCACTTCTTGACCAGAATTCAAACCGCTTCGGGGTGATCTCCTCTAATAAGGAAGAGGCGGAAGCGGACGAAGGAATTCGGAAATTCAATATCAAGACACCGGACAGAGACAAAATGATTGTCGAGTTGTCCGGCGGAAACCAGCAGAAATGTATCGTAGCACGCGGGCTGGCAACACATCCGAAGGTTCTGATACTGGATGAGCCGACGAAGGGAATCGATGTTGGAGCCAAATCTGAATTCTATGAGATGATCTGTGAATTTGCAAAGCAGGGGCTCGGCGTCATATTGATCTCGTCAGAACTACCGGAGGTAATTGGACTGTCAGATCGCATTATCGTGATGCGGTCGCTTCAGATCGCTGGAGAAGTCGATGCCAAAGATGCAACAGAAGATGGCCTTCTGAGCCTTGGAATGATAGGAGACTGAATCAATGAGCACACCCAATAAATCGAAAGAAGAGAAGAAACCTGGATTCCTTCAGGTGGTCGGTGGAGACAAGATGGTGCTGTTTCTGGCCATCGTTGTGGTGTTTATCCTGTTCACCAGCCTGAATAAGAATTATTTTTCTGTGACAAACATTATCAACATTCTGGTAGCAGGTTCCCTGGTTGGAATGGTTGCGATCGGCCATACCTATCTGATCATCGCCATGCAGAATGACCTGTCACCAGGTTCTCTGGCAGCTTTGTCTGGCGTAATCGTTGCACTGCTGCTGCAGAAAGGAGTGCCAATTGTCCTGGCAATCCTGCTGACACTCTGTATCGGAGCCCTGGTCGGTGTGTTCAATGCCTGGATGGTTAATTGCATTCAGATTGAAGCCTTTATCGCAACACTCGTGACACAGATGATTGTACGCGGCGCTGCGTATATTATCTGTGATGGCAAGCCGGTTTCCATCAGCAATCAGTCATTCAACGCATTGGGAAAGGTCAGATTCCTGAATATTCCGATACCAGTCTGGACGATGATTGTATGCCTGATTGTATTTGGGTTTATTCTGTCGAAGACCAAGTTTGGACGAAGCGTCTATGCGATCGGCGGCAGTTCTGAGGCTGCACGGCTGGCAGGTCTGAATCCAAGACGGATCATCCTGATCTGCTTTGTGATGATCGGGGTTTTGACATCCATGGGCGGCATCCTTTTTGCGGCCCGCATGAATGCCGGTCAGCCGTCTGCCAACGTCAACCTGGAATTTGATGCTATCACAGCAGTTGTGCTAGGCGGAACTTCATTTGCCGGCGGTGTCGGTGACATGGTTGGAACGGTTCTGGGTATTTTCCTGATTCAGTCTTTCAACACCGGACTGACAATGGTGAATGTTTCATCCTTCTGGCAATATGTGGCCAGAGGTGCGCTGCTCTTGTTCGCGTTGACATCTGATTATATCCGGAAGCAGAGAAGAGAGAAATCGCTTCTGGAAGCCAGTATGAGAAATGTTTGACTCGGACAGAGAATTTTAGGATCTCCATAGAATGTTCATAACAGCCAGACTGCCGGTCTGCCTGCAGGGATCGGCAGTGGCTGAAGAAAATCAGAAATAAACAAAAGCAAGGAAATAAGGAGGACTTTCAGATGAAAAAAACATGGATGGCACTTGGACTTTCAGCAATCATGGCGGCAACGATGATCGCACCGGTGTATGCGTCTTCGGAGACGGAGACGTCCACAGAAGGGGAGGCAGTCCCGCAGGCAGCACTGAATGTGTACGGCATCTACAAGGCAGGGGATCAGACTTGGTTTATCGATGAGGGCAAGGCTGCGCAGAAGGCTGTCGAGGACGCCGGAGGCAAATTCACATATGTTGATGCCAAGATGAGTGCGGAGGAATGTCTGAAGGCAGTCGATAATGCAATTGCAAATAAAGCAGATGGAATTGTTATCTGTGTACCAGATCAGACAATGTCCCAATCTGTTGTTGACAAGTGCAATGATGCAAAGATTCCGGTCGTAGCCTGTGATGACGCGCTGGAGAACGGAGACAAGAAGATTGCTCCGTGGGTAGGAATCGATGCGTATAACATCGGTGCGGCGAACGGTGAATGGCTGGCTAAGTATGCCAAGGATAACAATCTGCTGGACGACGAGTCTGTTGGTCTTCTGCTTCTGACGATGGATACGGTTTCGAGCTGCGTACCGAGAGTGGAAGGTGAGCTGGACAAGTGGAAAGAAAACTGCCCGGATTTTGATGAAAACCGCATATTCAAGGCAGATTACGACGGTACCACTGACAAAGGCAATACAGCGGCGACCGCAGTGCTCACGGCGCATCCGGAGATCACCAAGTGGCTGGTCACAGGGGCAAACGAAGAAGGAACCATCGGTGCATGCCGCGCGCTTGAGAGCGCCGGGCTGGATAAGGATGCCTGTGTTGTCGGACTTGGAGCATACATGGCAAAGGATGAATGGAATGACAAAGGAGCTGACGGTACCTGCATGAAGGCAGCAGCATACTTCAGTGCTGATCAGATCGGCAAAGGCTCCATCGATGTGCTTCAGAAGATTGTTGCCGGACAGGATTATGACATGGAGACGGCTGTCCCGGCTACGATTGTCACGCCGGATAATTACAAGGAGGTCATGGGAGCTTACGCGGACTGACCAACCGGCTTTATGAAAGGAAACCAGGCGGGGGGGGGGGTGAACCCCCCCCCCCCCTTTCATCATCAATATAATGAGGTT
>USJM01000183.1 GCA_900555005.1 uncultured Lachnospiraceae bacterium
CAGCCGAATGAAAGGGCACCCCCCGCCCCGGGGGGGGGGGATGTCTCTTTTTTAACCGTTTTTTCCTGTTTTGCAGCTGCGGCTGGTATCAATGGAATAATCAGGTACCGTATGGGTCACGCTGTCCGGACAGCTCTACGTAAAAGAGTGCTTTTGTGACAGCTATGTATGGCTTGACACAGATATAGGCTGTACCAAGGGAAAGAATGGAAAGCACCCAGTACCCAATGAAAGAAAGGTACAGCAGAAACAGCTGTATTCGATGGCCATGCATCATCTTCCGGCTTTCACGGAGACACTGCAAAAAGCTGTAGTCCTGATGGTCGATGAATAAGAACAGTGCCTGATCATATAACAAATAGAATACGCCATAGAGCAATGCAGACAGAAGCAGGCAGAGGATGGCGACTCCAGCAAACTGAAGGTCTGACGAGAGTGCAAAACCAAACATCGAAGTCTTTGTCCCCTGAAGGAGAAATGCAAAAATCAGGTAGACAAGAGGGAAGGCACACAAGTACTGTATGACAGTCAGAGCCATGGAAAGAAGCAAAAGCCTTCCAGTGTGATAACGGAAGCCGAGAAACAAGTCCCTGATCCTTGCGTGACCTGTTCGTGCAATGTTCAGGGAAAGAAAGCAGTACCCGGTTTGCAGCAGGGTGGAGACAGCAAACAGGATGAATGAAATCAGCAGATTCAGAGAAGAACCAACAACGTTTCTTCTGGAGGAAAAGGAAGCAAGGTCTCCGAGGAAGAACAGTGCGATGTTCAGTACACTCAGGACAATGGAGGCGAATACCGCAAATGCGTAGCAATTGATCAGGATGGCGCGGCTTCGAGCCTTCAGACTGGAACTGGTCATATCACACGGCCTCCGTTCAGTGTAGCAGAGACTTCATTTGCGTTCTGCGAAGCTGTGCCGGACTGGGCAGTATCGGATGAATCATTGCTCTGCTTGGCCTCCCTGTACTGGCCTGACAAAATTTCCTTCAGGAGAGCCTCTCCGCTCTTGGATGACTCGTCGGTTGAACCAGTCTCGGCATCCGGATCAGTGTAGTACTGATAGAGCTGTTCCACCTCGGCACGAAGCTGTGGATTATGCATATATGTATAGACGGCAGACACTGTCAGAACAGTTGTCAGTACGGCAGCCGCACTTGCACAGGCCCGAGCAACCTTGGCACGCGGAAGAAGAGGACCGTCGCCTCTTGAAATGAGTGCCAGGATGATTGATACGGATGCACATGGAAGCGATATAAAGAAAATCTGAAATGACGCAAAAGAGACAAGCGCCAGGATAAAGGATACTGTGACCATGACAGATCGGTTATCGGAATGATTCATAAAGGGTCACCTCCCAGTTTATTGAAATACGACAAGGGATTGTCTTGTGATTTATTTTCTATCTTAACACGCAGCTTTTTTATGAACAATCCGGATGGGTTTAATTCATGAAATCTTCACATCTCATCATGAAAGCACGGGCGAAATGCAGCGAAATGGCACCCGCCTCCTTGCTTGACAAAGGGTTTTATCGAAAGGATAATAGGAACACTGGACAGGATTTTAGTGCGTAGTGGCAAAAGCGCAGACAGACAAGCAGGCAGAGCAAAATGAAGGGACAGATATCAGAAAAGATGGCAGAGGTAGACCATGTCAGTCAGGTTACGAAGAATCGTTTTCTGAACTATTATGAGCTCAATACGACAGACCGGATTGGCAATCATAAGAAATATTATATGTGCTCTAGAAGAGAATCAGCAGAAAAACTGGATCTGATGACCGGAGCCGACAGACCTGATGGTGTTGTAATGTTCGCTTTATACGGAGAAGACAGAGACCGGGTGGTGCTGGTCCATCAGTACAGATACCCGCTGGGCACCTATATATATGAACTGCCGGCCGGCCTTGTCGAGGATGGAGAGCGGGTTGATGAGGCTGCTCTGCGCGAGATGCGGGAAGAGACAGGACTTGAGTTTCATCCTGTGCTGTCTGACTCCGGATATGAGCGGCCGTTCTACTCATCGGCAGGAATGACAGATGAAAGCTGCTGTATGGTTTTTGGAACAGCTGGTGGGACAATCAGTCAGAATGGGCTGGAGGATACGGAGCAGCTGGATGTGGTACTGGCGGACAGACAGGAGGCAGCACGGATTCTTCGGGAAGAGAATGTTGCGGCAAACTGCGCATTCATGCTGATGAACTTCATCAGTTCAGCAGACCCGCTTGCGTTCCTGCATCAGCGAGCCGGAGAGGGGCAGTTATGAAGACAGTGACAGAAGCATTTACCCCTGATGACACGTTCAGGCTTGGCTTTCAGATGGCGGAGAAAGCGGCTCCGGGCGATGTCATCGCGCTCCTGGGCGATCTCGGTGTTGGAAAAACCGTATTCACAAAAGGGTTTGCAGCCGGCCTTGGCATACAGGAAGACATCAGCAGTCCGACATTTACCATTCTGCAGCTTTATGAGGAGGGACGGCTGCCGCTGTATCATTTTGATGTATATCGGATCGGAGACCCGGAGTAAATGATGGAAGTCGGGTGGGACGATTACATCTATGGGAATGGTGTCTGCCTGATTGAGTGGGCGAATTTGATTGAAGACCTGATGGAGGAAATACCAGACGGGAAGCTGAAGCGCGTCACGATTGAGAAAAATCCGAAAAAAGGATTTGATTACAGAAAGATTACGGTAGAGGCATAAGAGAAATTAACATACATGAAGGATAAGAGATGAAAATACTTGCGATTGATTCATCTGGAATGCCTGCGTCAGCTGCCGTCGTGGAGGATGGAAAACTGATTGCAGCGTATACTGTAAATTATCAGAAAACGCACAGCCAGACTCTGCTTCCGATGATTGATGAGCTTTCCCGTGCAATTGAACTGGATAAAACAACCCTGGGAGCAGTAGCTGTCTCAGGTGGTCCGGGTTCTTTTACAGGACTTCGGATTGGATCAGCAACGGCAAAGGGGATTGCGCTTGCATTGAAGATCCCGATCATCAATGTACCAACATTAGAGGGACTTGCATCCAATTTCCATGGCTGCAGTGAACTGATCTGTCCGATGATGGATGCCAGAAGAACAGAAGTATTTGCTGGTGTTTACACGTATCATAATGATTGCCTGTCTGTCAGCTCGGATAAAACGTCTCTTGACGTCCTGATGGATCAGCAACCGGTTTCAGTTGAGAAATTGTGCATCAAGCTGAACGAGATGGCAGAAAAGACCGGAAAGAGACTGATTCTTCTTGGGGATGGATGCGTGAAATACCGTGACATTCTGAATGAGAAGCTGACGGTACCGTACAAGATTGCTCCGCTGAATCTTCTTGAACAGAGTGCAGCGTCTGTTGCACTGAGGGCAGAAGAGCTGCTGGCAGCCGGACGGACAGAGACAGCGGAAGAACACAGACCGATTTACCTAAGGGTCTCTCAGGCAGAGAGAGTCAGAAGCAGCAGACTTGCGGAAAAGAGCCCGATCCGGATCAGGCCAGCGGAGGAAAAGGACCTTTCCAGGATTGCAGTGATGGAGAAGCTGTATTTTTCTCTGCCATGGAGTGAGAAGATGCTGCGGGAATCTCTGCATCAGGCGCAGTATACGATGCTGGTGGCCGAGGACTGTGCAGACGGCGAAATTGCGGGATACGTGATATTACTGAATGCTGCCGGAGAAGGCAACATCATGAACATTGCAGTCTCAGATGCGCTGAGGAGACAGGGGATTGCTGGAAAACTGCTGACCGAGGTTATGCACCGCGGAAGAGAAGAGGGGATTTGCGACTATACCCTTGAAGTGCGCAAAAGCAACAAGGCTGCGGTGACGCTTTATGAAGGACTGGGATTCCGGACGGAGGGAGTTCGGAAAGACTATTATGAACAACCCAGGGAGGATGCATTGATTATGTGGAAGAGGAAGGAAAACTGATCCATGCTTGATGTCTGTCTGCTCGGCTGCGGCGGAATGATGCCGCTGCCGTACCGCCATCTGACAAGTCTGATGGTGCGATATAACGGAAGCAGTCTTCTCATTGACTGCGGGGAAGGAACCCAGGTTGCGCTGCGCAAGAAGGGATGGAGCTTCAAGCCGATCGATGTCATCTGTTTCACTCATTTCCATGGGGATCATATCGGCGGACTT
>USJM01000184.1 GCA_900555005.1 uncultured Lachnospiraceae bacterium
CCGCCGACCGGACGCTGCGCTGGACGATGCTCCTTCACGACTGCGGGAAACCGTCGGTTCAGCGGCTCGATGAGAAGGGCGTTTACCACTACCATGGCCATGCGACGCCGGGGGCGGAGATCGCGGAGAAGGTGCTCCGCCGCCTGAAGTTTGACAAGGCGTCCATGCGGGATATTGTCCATCTGGTCCGGAATCACTCCCTCTATCCGGCGCTCTCCGAGGAGGGTGTGAGGAGGGCTGTTGTTCAGCTGACGCCGCGGCTGATTCCGGTTTTCTTCAGGTGAAGCGGTCCGATATCAGGGGGCAGAACCCGGAGGTGCAGGCGGACAAGCTGGACTATATGGACAAGGTGGAGGAGATCTACCACAGGGTTGTGGACCGGGGCGACTGCCTGAGTCTGAGGGAGCTTGCGCTGACCGGCAATGACCTGATCGGGATGGGATTTCAGAGAGGCGCACAGATCGGAGAGATCCTCGGAAAGCTGTTCGATGAGGTGCTGCAGGATCCGTCGCTCAACACGCGGGCGTATCTGATGGAGCGTGCAAAGCTGCTGGTGCTGTGAGTGTGCCGGGGCGGACGGACTGTCCGGTGCTCATTGGTATGCTGCCGGTGTCCTGCTGACTGGAAGCGGCATGGGCTGCCTGAAGGCGGCCGGGATTCTTGCAGGACGGGTGGTTTTTGACTATACTAGGCCAGTGTCTGAGAGAGTGGCTGGGACTTGCCGCCGGTAGGGGCGGGTCCATTACAGGAAAGGATTTATTTATGAAATTTATTCAGACCCCGGTAAAGGGGATGCAGGATTTTCTTCCTTCTGATATGCAGCTTCGCCAGCATGTGCTGTCAACGATTCGCAGAACATATGCGCAGTTCGGATTCAATGAGATCGAGACGCCCATGATGGAGCACATCGAGAACCTGACGGGCAAAAACGGCGGGGAGAACGAAAAGCTGATCTTCAAGGTCCTGAAGCGCGGGGCGGAACTTCAGCGTGCGCTTGGGAAAATCCGTGCGGGCGGAGAGGCCGGCACAGATGCGAATGAGGATGGGACAGTGCTTGCGACTCTGCGCTGCGGTATGACCTGACCGTTCCGCTCAGCCGCTACTATTCCTGCCATAAGAACGATCTGCCGACTCCTTTCAAGGCGCTTCAGATCGGCAACGTGTTCCGCGCAGACCGGCCGCAGAAGGGCAGGTTCCGCCAGTTCACTCAGTGCGATATCGACATCATTGGAGACAGCTCCGGCATGGCGGAGATCGAACTCATCGCCGCGACAAGCAAGGCCCTGACGCGCATTTTCTCGGAAGTGAATGTTCACGGGTTTACCGTCCACATCAATGACCGCAGAATCCTGAAGGCGATGGCGGAGAATGCCGGATTCCCGGCGGATTCCTGTGACGAGGTCTTCATCATCCTTGACAAGATGGACAAGATCGGAAAGGATGGCGTGAAGGAGGAGCTGCTGAAGGAGGGCTTCGATGCGGCGGCGACGGACCGTTATATCGGGTATTTCGATGAGCTGGACAAGGTGATCGGACAGACCGATGGCAAGGAGCAGGCGGCTCTGATCGCGGATTTCATCGCGAAAACCTGCGGCGACAAGATCGAGGAGGGCGTCGGAAGCAGCCTCTCGTCCATCATGGAGGCGGCAGGCGGGATGATCGACAGTGACATCACGCTGAAGTTTGATCCGACACTGGTCCGCGGGATGGGATACTACACGGGAACCATTTTCGAGATCACAATCGACAATTATTCCTTCTCCATCGCGGGGGCGGCCGCTACGACAAGATGGTCGGCAAGTTTTCCGGACAGGATGCGCCGGCCTGCGGATTCTCGATTGGCTTCGAGCGCATCTATACGATTTTGAAGGATCTGAACTGGAAGAGCACGGATGAGGCGGAAAGAAGGCCTACCTGGTCGATTTGAAGAGCGCCGCGTCGAGGGTACCGGAGGTGTTTGCGAAGGCGACTGCGGAGCGCGGAAAGGGACTGACGGTTACGGTCGAGCCGCTGAAGAAGAATGCAAAGTTTCAGATTGACACCCTTGAGAAGGCAGGCTACACGGCCGTCACGAAGGTTTACGCAGACACGGAGCTTTGAGGGAGCTGTGAGCCATGCGTGAAGCCGCCTGTGCATAAGCAGGACGGCCTCGGGGCGGGTTTGCGGCATGCCCGTGCGGAATCTGAAGGCCTGCCGCCGCGGGGGACAGCAGACCGCTAGCCTTGACAAACATCTGGCTGGGTTATATAAGTATTAAAGATTCCCGCCGGAACAAGGGTGGGGAGGCAATGTGATCATCAATTTAGAAAAAAGGAGTACCACATTATGAATAAGCAGGAATTGGTCGCTGCAATCGCTGAGAAGGCTGAGCTGGAGAAGGACGATGCCAAGAAGGCTCTGAATGCGTTCATCGAGGTTGTCGGGGATGAGCTGAAGAAGGGCGAGAAGATTCAGATCATCGGTTTCGGAACCTTCGAGGTGTCCGAGAGAGCTGCAAGAGAGGGCCGCAATCCGCAGACCGGCGAGACGATGGAGATCAAGGCTTCCAGAAATCCGAAGTTCAAGGCAGGAAAGGCACTGAAGGACAGCCTGAACTGACGGCGGGATGTCTTACAGAATATAGACGAGACAGAGGACCCTGACTTGCTCAGAGTCCTCTTTTTGTCAGGGAGGCCGCACATCATCAAGTGTGGAGCACAAGATGAGGGCGGCCTTTCACGAGCTGACAGGAAAACAGGATGAACGAGGCCGGCAGGAGCCGGCTGGTGGAAAGAGGGGGATCAGGCTGGACGGGCGCCAGTCTGTCAGGAGGATGAGCGATGAGGCTTGACAAGTATCTGAAGGTGAGCAGGCTGGTGAAGCGCAGGACGGTAGCCAACGAGGCCTGTGACGCAGGCCGGGTGATGATCAACGGGAAAACGGCGAAGGCATCCGCGGAGGTGAAGGTCGGGGACGTGATCGAGATTGGCTTCGGAAACCGGAGCGTGAAGGCGGAGGTCCTGGCTGTGCAGGATGCTGTCCGGAAGGAGGATGCACAGGAGCTGTTCCGGTATCTGTGAGCAGCATGGCCGTCATCGGGAAGATTTGGTGTTGAAACATCGGCCATTTCAGGCTATGATAAAGCTATTATTTAGCTGATGCGCCTGATGCGCATAGGCGAAGAATCGGGTTTGCCAGGTCCTGTCTGGGGAGGCGGGAGAGGCGGATTGATAAGGGGATGAGGACAGATGTCGAGAGGGAAGACACGTGCCGGGGCGAAAAAGAACCGGAGCGGCATGGTATTGATTATCGTAGTGGTTTCGATTCTGCTGGTCGTGCTGCTGTCCCGCTGTGTTGTGCTGAAGCAGCGGAATGCCGCCTATGCGGATGAGATTGCATCTCTTGAGGAGCAGTACACGGAGGAAGAGGGCAGGAGCAAACAGATCGAGTCTTACAAGGAGTATACGAAGACCGATTCGTTCGTGGAGAAGACTGCCAGAGAAAAGTTTGGACTGGTTTACCCGGATGAGACGATCTTCCGGGAGGAAAAGTAAGGAAACCTGTGTCTGAAGGGCGCACTGCGGGCGGGAGCCGGCGGCGCGCCCTTTTTTGAAGGCGGCCGTTCATCATCGGTGCCATCGAGTGCGGAGCATGAGATGACGGCGGAGGGGAAGGACAGCATGACGGATGCATTTCGGTTTGAACAGAAAATCCGGAAGATGATGAAGCGCTGCAGCATGGTCAGCCCGGGGCAGCGGATTCTTGCGGCGGTTTCAGGCGGTGCGGACTCAGTCTGTCTGCTTGCGGTTCTTCATGCACTTGCGCCGGAGTTTTCCTTCAGCCTTGAAGCGGTTCATGTCGAGCACGGAATCCGCGGGGAGGAGAGCCTGCAGGACTGCGCATATGTGGAGCGGCTGTGCGGGGATATGGGAGTCCGGCTCACCGTGCGGCATATCCGAGTGCCGGAGCTTGCACGGCAAAGCGGACGGACAGAGGAAGAGGAGGCGCGGATTCAGCGCTACAGGATCTTTGAGGAAACAGCGGAGCAGTGCGGGGCTCAGCGGGTGGCGGTTGCTCATCATCTGGGAGACCAGGCGGAGACGGTGCTCTGGAATCTGATCCGGGGCAGCGGCCTGAGGGGGCTGCGGGGGATTCTGCC
>USJM01000185.1 GCA_900555005.1 uncultured Lachnospiraceae bacterium
CTGCATCTGTCTGTGCCGCTGCGTCTGTCTGTGCAGTCTGGTTCTTTGTATCGGCGATAATCTTGGAGAGTTCTGCAATCATCTCCTCGTCCTTGAGCCGGAACTTGATCTCGACACGCCGGGATGCCTGTGCGTCCTCATTTCCATTCTGATCGAGCACCAGATTGGACTGGGAGCGGCCATTCGCCGTCAGCTTCTGCGCCAGTTCCTTGTTCTGCGAGTCGATCAGAAAGCTTCCGCTGTTGGACAGCAGATAGGACGCGACCGCGTAGGCACGGTTCTGCGACAGCGCCAGGTTGGTCAGATAATCTCCGCTGGAGTCCGTGTATCCGTCGATGATGACCTCCGCCACGTAGTCAGCGTACTGGTCTGACAACAGGACGCTGCAGTATACCGGAAGCACCTGTGAGAGCACCTTCTCGCCGTCTCCCGTCAGCGTCGCCTCTCCCCAGTCGAACATGACGTTCGCGTCCAGAACAATCGCACCGGTCTGGCTGTCGATGTTGACAGCGATCTGCTGCTTCTTGAACTCATCATTCAAAGCGGCGATCAGATCCGCCTTCACACCGACGATCTGGTCGATCTTCTCCTGTTGAGACTTCATCAGAGCATTCGCTTCATCCAGCTGCTTCTGGCTCTGGGCCAGTGCATCGTCCCGACTCTGGAGCTCAGACTCCTGCGCGGCAAGCTGCTGCCGGCTCTTTTCCAGCTCCGATTCCTGCTGGGAAACCTGCTGCTGGCTCTTTTTAAGCTGATCCGCCTGATCGTCAAGCGTCGTCTGCAGGCTGTTCAGAGATGTCGTCTTCTCTTCCAGCTCGGACTCTCTCTGATTCAACTGCTCCTGCGCACTCTGCAGCTCTTTCTCCCGCTGCGTCAGCTCATCCTGCGTCTGGGCGAGCTCCGTCTGGGTCTGCGCCCTGGATGCCTGCTCCTTCAGCTTGTCATCGTAGTTCTTCTGCGCTTCCATAAGGCCGACCGCCATGATGAGAACAAAAAGCAGAAGCAGACCGGACATCATGTCTGAATAGGACCGCCAGACATTAAAGCCGGCCTCGTCATTCATTCTTTTCCGGTTCACTTTTTTCATCTTCCAAACAGTCCTCTTCTTCTGGGCTTTGCTTCCTCAGTCTTCTCTTTCCGGGTCTCCCCGGCTTCTCTCGCTTCCCTCGCCTTCAGAAGCGCGATAAGCTCCCCAAGCTGGGGATCCGTCTCCGGTTTCGCGCCATTCTCCGGCGTCTGCGCCTGCTCGGCCAGATACTGATTCATCTTCCGGACAGCTTCTGCGGTAGACTCGGTGAGCCCCTTCATGGATGCGAGCACCTGAGTCATGTAATCGGTAAACTGACGCAGGTTCTCCTGCTGTGTCTTCGTCTCCTTCACCAGCGTCCCCTGTGCTTCCTGAATCGACTTCAGGTACCCGTCCGCCGCGCTGATGTACGCGGACTGTGCCTTCTGAACACCCTGAAGCGAGGAAACTGTCAGATCGTTCATTTTCGATATCTTATCTGTCATGCGGATATTGGCATCATTCATGACGGAGAGTCCCTCGGACAGATCGGAATTGTCCGCCTGCACCTGTGCAAGGCTCCGTGTATATTTCTCAGACAGTTCCGTCAGCTCTGCAAGTCTGCCGGATACTGCCCCGTTCATCTCGCTGAGATGCTCCATCTGCCGGGTCATCTCGAGGTTGGTGTCATTGACCTTCGCCATATCTGCCATCGACTTCTGCATGTCCGCGACAAACTTCGACAGCTGCTCCTCCTGGGCGTGCATCGCGTCGAAGACCTCGCTCACAAGCTGCGCGGAACCGTTCATGACGTCAACCATGTGCTGCTGCCCCTGATCGATGATCTGCTGATACTGCTTCTCGGACTTTTCCATGAATTCCGCATGATCCCGCTGCACCTTGTTCGTCTCGCCCATGACCTTGCGCATTTCCGTAAACTCGGAGAAAAACTCCTGTTTCATGGTCCGGGCGATTCGCTGGGAGATATTCTCCAGAAGCTGCCCCTGCTGAAGGGTGACCGTCTCTGAGAAGCTGTCCATCGTATTGTCCAGATGCTCGACCATCGGCCGCCCCCCGGCCGGATATTGTTCGCGAGCGTCTGGGACACCTGTTCGGCGAGATCCTTCTGCATCTGACCGAGCACCTTCGTCTGCGCATTCTGATTGGCAATGATATGATTCATGGCCGTCGCGTCGGTCGGCGTGACAGCTGTCGTATAGTACGCGTCCAGGAAACGGTCCAGGCTCTCCGAGACACCGGTCAGCGCTCCTCTGAGCCAGTAAGAAAAAGCCAGCGACAATGAAATACCGTAGATGGAAGTGCAAACGCCACTTTGATTCCGTCAATCAGAGATTCCACAGACCCCGACATTGCCTCGTAGCTGGTCGGATTGAAATGACGCAGCCCGAGCACCAGTCCGACGAAGGTTCCCAGAATCCCGAGACTCGTCAGAATGTCCGGAATCATTTCCAGAAGGCGACGATGGGTATAGTTGTTGATCTCATACTCGCCGATGTAGTCCCCGATATCTGTCGGGCTGTTTGTTTTCCGGAGATAATGCAGGTATTCCTGATATTTTGCGTCAAAGTAAGGGACGCCGAAGATCGCTGCCCCCGGCTTTGTGATGGCGGATATATTACCGTCTCCGTCGGACATGCTTTTCAGCTTCTCCGTTGCCTGGTCAAGTCCCTGCTGCGTCTGGCGCATGCGTCCGAACCCGATCCCGCAGCCAACAATCAGAATGACAATCATCGCCGCAAGGAAACAGCTGTTGTAGATGATGTTGCTCAGACTGGAATCGAGCGTAATGTAGGTGATCGCCACGACCACGGCGGCAGCCATAAGACCGACGATCCAGTTTGTGATTTTCCGCATATCCCTCTGCCTCCTCCGTGCAGCTTCCGTTTTCTTTCTTCACCATGATACACGATTCCGTCAGTCGTGTGAACAATTCATTTTGTCCGCACCTTCAGCACCCGGCTCCATGCCCCGACTCTCTTTCCGCTGACTGCACGGATCCTCACATAGTAGGTCTTCCCTCTGCCGGCGCGAATCGTGACCGATGCGGTTTTCTTTTTATTCGTGACTGTACGGTTTTTTGCTCCCGTGAAGTTCTTTTTCCCCGCATACTGAATCTGATATCTGGTATATTTTCCATTTTTCCTGAATGTGACGCGGAACTTCCCTTTTGAGGCTGCTGAAACCTTCCGCAGATTCGTCTTTTTCAGCAGCTTCGCTGTGTACTGATCCTGCCAGGTGTCTCCGCAGCGAATGCAGGTGTGCAGCGTATAACCGCCCCTTGATGTTGTCGGTTCTACGATCCGTACCGTATACACATGCCCCAAAGCCGGCAGCTCTGTGGACTTTGTCTCTCCGCAGCGGCTGCAGGTTTCCGTGACGCTTCCCTTCTGTGTGCAGGTTGCCGGCTTCCGCGATGTCTCCCTGAAGTCATGCCCCAGAACCGGGATGGTTCTGTCCACATTCATGCCGCACACCGTGCAGGTTCCGCTCTCCCTGCCAGCCTTCTCGCAATCTGTCCCTTCAATCGTCGTCCCCTGGTGGGCAGTCTCGTAGCACGTATCCGACGCTGCCGGATAGCTGAACGTTGTTGTGATTGTGCTTCCGCTGAAGTTTCCGCTCGCCTGACGGCTCGTCAGCAGTGTATTATTCGTATAATTGGAAACCAGCAGATATCGCCTGCTGCTGGCCTGAGCGCCTGCCTTATCCGAATCATCCCAGGTAACATCTACCAGATACCACACGCCACCAATCTGAGCAAGATTCCACATATGCCCGCTGCCCGCCCGGTTCCTGTCCGACAGACCGCTGACACAGACAGCCGGAACGCCCAGCTGATCGCACAGAACCTTGAAGGACTTCGCATAGCCCTCACAGACAGCTCCCATCGTCAGGTGATCTGTCCCGTCCAGAAATGCAGCCGCGGACGTATAAATCCGGTATGCATCGTTGCAGGCAACGCTCCGACCGCCGCTGTTCTCCGCAGCACTGACCGAGACGGCGGTTTTAAGCGCAGCGCGGTCATAGAACAGACGGCCGCACAGATATTCATCCGCCGCCCGAACGAGAAGGGCCTGATAAGCGGCGCTCCCGTTCTCCGCGCCCTC
>USJM01000186.1 GCA_900555005.1 uncultured Lachnospiraceae bacterium
AGTGCATGAAGGAGGAGAAAAAGTTTGTGCACTATCTGGATCTGCCGATTCAGCACGCGGACGACGAGATTCTCAGACGGATGGGCCGACACACGACCAATGAGGACCTGAGGCGTATCATTGCACATCTGCGTGAGGAGGTTCCGGACATCGTACTGCGGACGACTCTGATTACCGGTTTTCCGGGGGAGACACAGGAGCAGCACGAGGAGCTCTGCCGCTTTATCAACGAGATGGATTCAACCGGCTCGGTGTATTTCCTTACTCAAGGGAGGAGGGAACCCCCGCAGACCGGATGGATGGTCAGATTGATGAGGAAACGAAGCTGAAGCGCCGCGATGAACTGATGGAGCTGCAGCAGGAGATCTCCGCAGATCTTCTCCAGAATCTGGTCGGACATGAAGTTGAATGTATCATTGAGGGACAGGCTTCCGGGGAGAATGTCTACGTTGCGCGCAGTTACCTCGATGCCCCGGATGTGGATGGCTATATCTTCATCAATACAGATGAACCGATGATGACAGGCGATTTTGCACAGGTAAAGATCACAGCCGCATCCGACTATGATCTGACAGGAGTACTGGTATGAGCAGGAATGAGAGAGAAGATACAGCGACAGCTGCTGAGGCAAGGCAGAAACAGGTGAGGGAGACAAAGAACACAGGCAAGCCGTCGGGCGGAAAGTGGGTACCGGGGAAAAACCTGCCGAACCAGCTGACAATTCTGCGGGTATTCATGATCCCGCTGTTTGTCGTCTTTCTGATGGCGGTTCCGGGAAAAGCGGGAGACATCACGGCAGCGGTGATCTTTATTGCTGCCAGCCTGACCGATACGGCGGACGGCTATATTGCAAGAAAATACAATTATGTGACAGTCTTCGGGAAATTCATGGATCCGCTGGCCGATAAGCCCTTGTCTGCTCTGCGATGATCTGTCTTGTCGATCTGGGAAGGATCGAAAGCTGGATCGTGATCATCATCATTGCAAGGGAGTTCATCATCTCCGGCTTCCGTCTGATCGCAGTCGAGAAGGGAAAGGTGATCGCAGCCAACTACTGGGGCAAGTTCAAGACTGCCTCCCAGATGGTGATGGTGATCCTCATGGTTGCCAATCTCGGAGGATTTTTCAATACACTCGGCGAAATCTTCAAGTGGATTGCGCTGGCGCTGACTGTCATTTCTCTTGTATCCTATCTCGTTCAGAATCAGGAAGTGCTGAAGGAGACGGACTAATAAGGAACCGGAGAGAGGGACAGCCTGATCCGGCGTCAGAAAAAGAAGATCGTGCACAGGCACCCGGCATCCGGCCGGGTGCTTTTTGTATGTGCTTTTCAGGTGTTATCGGATATGGTAAGATGAAGAGCGGTATGAAAGAACGGCGCAGACTGTTTTGATGAAACAGATGGCTGCGGAAACCGGATGCAGCGCAGATGGATGAAGAAGAGGAGGAGACAGCATGGGAAAGATTCAGATGAAGACACCGCTTGTCGAGATGGACGGCGATGAGATGACGAGAATTCTTTGGAAGATGATCAAGGATGAGCTCCTGCTTCCTTATATCGATCTGAAGACGGAATACTATGATCTGGGGCTTCAGCACAGGGATGAGACCGATGATCAGGTGACGGTCGATTCCGCGAAGGCGGCATTGAAATACGGCGTGGCAGTCAAGTGTGCGACGATTACGCCGAATGCAGCCCGCATGGAGGAATATCATCTGAAAAAGATGTATAAGAGTCCGAATGGAACGATCCGGGCGATTATGGACGGGACGGTGTTCCGCAAGCCGATCACGGTGAAAGGGATCGAACCGAATGTCCGTACATGGAAGAAGCCGATCACGATCGCCCGTCATGCATACGGGGATGTCTATCGTGATGTGGAGATGCGGATCCCGGGACCTGGAAAGGCAGAGATGGTTTTTACGGATGCGGAAGGGCATGAAACCCGGAAACTGATTCACGAGTTCGATGGACCGGGTGTCATTCAGGGGATGCACAATCTGGACAAATCAATTGAAAGCTTCGCCAGAAGCTGCTTCTCCTACGCGCTCGATGCAGGGGAGGATCTCTGGTTTGCATCGAAGGATACGATTTCCAAGCAGTATGATGGAAGATTCAAGGAAATCTTCCAGACCATCTATGAGACAGAATATAAAGAACAGTTTGCGAAAAAGGGAATTACCTATTTTTACACGCTGATTGACGACGCGGTTGCGCGTGTCATGAAGAGTGAGGGCGGGTTTATCTGGGCCTGCAAAAACTACGATGGGGATGTTATGAGTGATATGCTGTCGTCCGCTTTCGGATCCCTTGCGATGATGACGTCTGTTCTGGTGAATCCGGACGGAAAGTATGAATATGAGGCGGCACATGGAACCGTGCAGCGCCATTATTACAAGTATCTGAGGGGGGAGGAGACCTCCACGAACTCCGTCGCAACGATCTTTGCCTGGACTGGAGCCCTGAGGAAGAGAGGGCAGCTGGATCAGCTTCCGGAGCTCGTATCGTTTGCGGACCGGCTGGAGAAGGCAACGCTTCAGACGATTGAATCCGGGAAGATGACAGGGGATCTGGCGAGGATCACGACTCTTGACGACCCGGTAACACTCAGCAGCCGCGATTTTATCCTGGCAGTCAGAGACACCATGGAGACACTCTGACAGACTGCTTTTCAGACAGATACTTTGACAGATGATCACGAAGGAGGAATCCTATGGCATCAGACGATTACAAAAAAGCACTGAAGATGGGCAAGGCGGCTTACCGCAGGGCGTTGAGCCGCGGAGAATACCCGTATCTTCCCGCCCTGGATGCCATTCTGACGCAGGCGGAGATGAAAACGGAGGAATCCCTGGGACTTGTCAATATTCCGCTTGATCAGATCGTCGGAACAAAGACCGAGGGAAGGCAGAACTCATTTGCCAGCAACTTCATGCCGCTCATGCCGGAATACTCTGAATTTGCCAGGAAGTGGGACGGCGTGCTTGATTACCATATGAACCAGGGAATCGGTGATCCGATTGTCTGTTATGAGTTCATGAATAAGTTCTATGTGCTCGAGGGAAACAAGCGCGTCAGTGTCCTGAAGTATTTTGGCGTGGATTCGATCGAGGGGACGGTCACGCGCGAGATTCCGTATCCGCAGGACACGCCGGAGAGCAGGATCTATTTTGAATTTCTGGACTTCTACAAGGACAGCCAGGTGAATTATATCTGGTTTACGCAGCCTGGAAGTTTCCCGAAGCTGACGCTCGCCCTGAAGAAGAAACCGGGTGAGAAGTGGACGGACGAGGATAAGGAGAATTTCCGTTCTCTCTACACAGAATTTCTGGGACTTTTCAAGGATAAGGGCGGAGATAAGCTGAAAATTACAGCAGGGGATGCCCTTCTGTTTTACCTGTCGCTCTATTCCTACAAGGAGATTCTGGAGAAGTCCCATTCTGAGAAGGCGAAGGATCTGGACCGGATCTTCAAGGAGCTGCCTGCACTCGGTGAGGAGACGCAGGAATCACTTGTCTTCAAGCCGGAGGAAGCATCAGGCGGAAGCGTTCTGAACCGGATTCTTCATCCGCTTGGCGGGAAGACGCTTCGGATTGCCTTTATCCATGACCGGCGTATGAGCGAATCCGGCTGGACCTATGGACATGAGCTCGGGAGAATGCATGTGGAGGACGTATTCGGGGACAGGATCCAGACAGCTGCGTATTTTCTGCAGGATGATGAGCGGGATATTGCGGAGCTGCTTGATGCGGTCATCCAGGATGGATATGAGATCATCTTCACGGCCAATCAGAAATTCCTCGCGGCGAGTCTGAAGGCGGCGATTGAACATCCGGAGGTCAAGATTCTGAACTGCTCTGTCGGGCAGCCCCATAACTCCATCCGCACGTATTACGGAAGGCTGTTCGAGGCAAAATATCTTGCGGGCATGATCGCCGGCGCCATGACGGAAAACGAAAAGATCGCGTATCGGGCGAATTTCCCGATTTATGGAACCATGGCGGAGATTAACGCTTTTGCCCTCGGAGCCCGGATGACGAATCCGAGAGCGCAGGTGTATCTGCACTGGGACAGCCTGAAGGATCATGAGCATCTGAGCGATCTTCTGGACCGGGAAAACATCAGC
>USJM01000187.1 GCA_900555005.1 uncultured Lachnospiraceae bacterium
GGTTACGGGCACAACCGGCAGGAAGCCGAGGAGACGGCGGATGCCTGCCACAGACTTGGTCCGGACGCAAGGATCGTGGAGGCGGATGTTTCAGATCTGTCTTCCTCGAAAAGGCTGGTGGATGAGGCCTTCAAAGCCTGGGGCCAGCTGGATATTCTGGTCAACAACGCCGGGATCACCAAGGACACCCTCGCCCTCACAATGAAGGTGGAGGACTTTGACCGTGTGCTGAAGGTCAATCTGTACGGAGCATTTTACTGTTCCCAGGCAGCCGCGAAGTATATGCTGAAAGCCCGGTACGGCCGGATCATCAGCATCTCGAGCATCGTCGGGCTCCACGGCAATGCCGGACAGGCCAACTACGCCGCAAGTAAGGCCGGTATCATCGGCATGACGAAATCACTTGCAAAAGAACTGGCCTCCCGGAACATCACCGTCAATGCCGTCGCCCCGGGTATGATCGATACGCAGATGACGGAGACGATGTCCGGGATAGCACAGTCTGTCATGAAAGCCCGGATTCCAGCCGGATACGCCGGAAAACCCGAGGATGTCGCCGCCGCCGTCTATTTTCTGGCACTCCCTCAGGCCGGCTATATCACAGGACAGGTACTCGGTGTAGACGGCGGAATGGGCGCATGACGGAGGGAAGCATCTGCATCCGGGCATTCAGAAGTGCGGGACTTTTGGAAACAGGTCAGCTTAGGAAGGAGAATCAGGATGAGCAGAAGGGTGGCTGTCACGGGACTCGGAATCGTGTGCCCGATCGGCAATTCAACGGAGGAGGTGATGGACAGGTCCGGAACGGACGCTGCGGGATCGCTCCGATCACGCGGTACGACACCTCTCATCAGAAGGTGAAGCTTGCCGGTGAGGTGAAAGGCCTGAAGATCGATGCCTACATTGACCCGTCCGAGGGCAGAAAAATGGATCTTTACACGCAGTTGCGCTGTGTGCGGCCATCCAGGCTGTAAGAGACAGCGGCCTTTCCTTTGATCAGGAGGACAGACGAAGATGCGGCGTGATCCTCGGTACCGGAATCGGCGGAATCGAGACCATCGAGCAGCAGCAGGTCCGGGGCGAAAAGCACGGCTTTGACAGGGTCAATCCCTTTTTTATTCCAAGAGCCATCAGCAATATGTCTGCCGGTCATGTCGCGCTGCGCTTCGGGCTCAGAGGCGTCTGCGAGACAACCGTGAGCGCCTGCGCAAGCTCCGCAAATGCCATCGGCGAAGCGTATCTCAAGGTGAAGGAAGGCCGTGCGGACATCTGCCTGACCGGAGGCTCGGAAGCAGCCGTCACGCCGCTGAGCACGGCGGATTCACCTCCCTTCAGGCGCTCTCTCTTTCGCAGGATCCGGCGCGGGCCTCCATCCCCTTCGACAAGGAGCGCAATGGCTTTGTGATGGGAGAGGGCGGTGCCGTACTTGTCCTTGAGGACTATGAACACGCCAGAAAGCGAGGCGCGCACATCTACGGAGAAATCACCGGCTATGGCGCAACCTGCGATGCCTACCACATCACATCCCCGGATCCCGACGCAGAAGAAGCCTCGGAATGCATCCGCCTGGCGATGGAGGAAGCAGACCTTTCGCCGGAGGATGTCGATTACATCAATGCACACGGGACCTCCACCCACATGAACGATTCCTGTGAAACGAAGGCGATCCGGGCGGTCTTCGGCGATGCCGCAGACCATCTGAAGGTCAGCTCGACCAAGTCCATGACCGGACATATGCTTGGTGCGGCGGCAGCGGTTGAGGCTGTCATCACGCTGCTTGCGATGGAGGAGGGTTTTGTCCCGCCGACCATCGGTCTGAGGGTCCCGGATCCGGAATGCGACCTGGATTATGTCCCGGAGACAGGCCGTTCCTGCCCGATTCGCAACGCGCTGTCAGAATCTTTGGATTCGGAGGACATAATGTCTGCCTGGCGTTCCACAGGGCGGACAAAGCATGAAGCCGTCCCGCCGCTTCCGTCATATGCCGGGCAGAAACTGAGCAGACGCATGATTACCAGAAACAAGGAGGTCTTCCGATGCAGTTTGACATCAGACAGATTCAGCAGATCCTTCCACATCGTTATCCATTTCTTATGATTGACAAAGTAACGGACTGCCAGCCCGGGAAGAGTGCGGATGCCGTCCGCTGCGTCAGCGCCAATGAGATGCAGTTCATGGGACATTTTCCGTCCTATCCGGTCATGCCGGGCGTCCTGATCATCGAGGCGATGGCGCAGACCGGAGCGGTCGCGCTTCTCACGATGCCGGAGAATGCCGGAAAGCTCGTCTTCTTCGGCGGCATAAAAAACGCCAGGTTCCGGCGGCAGGTCGTGCCGGGAGATGTCCTCAGCATTCACTGTGAGCTGACAAAGATGAGAGGTCCTGTCGGCTTCGGGACAGCCGCCGCAACGGTAAACGGCGAGCGGGCAGCAGAAGCTGAGCTTTCCTTTGTCGTGGGAGACACCCCCTCGGTCTGACCCTGAAGGCCAGAAAGCCAGCTGCTTATCAGCAGACAGAATAGCCTGTATCTGCTTCTGATGGGCATGTTGCCGAACAGAGAATGCGTTTTTCTTGTTTATTCCTTGTTCAATACTGTAAATATTGGATAGAAATGCTTGCAAACAGCCATATGCTTTAGTACAATGTGTTCATATGGGTACCATCCCACAATACGAGCACGGAGGAAAAACTTATGAATGTTTACACCACTGACAAAATACGCAACGTTGTTCTGTTAGGTCACGGTGGAGCAGGGAAGACAAGCCTTCTGGAAGCGATGGCATACCTGACCGGTATTACTTCCAGGCTCGGCTCTGTCGCGGACGGCACCACCCTGAGTGATTTCGATAAAGAAGAGCAGAACCGTAAGTTCTCAATCAATACCTCGATGGCTCCGATCATCTGGAATGACTGCAAGATCAATGTTCTTGATACCCCCGGATATTTCGACTTCATCGGAGAGGTGGAGGAGGCGGTCGTGGCGGCTGACGCGGCGATCATCGTTGTAAACGGCAAGAATGGTGTCGAGGTCGGCACACAGAAGGCATGGGAGCTCTGTGAAAAGTACCATCTTCCGCGTATGTTCTACGTATCCAACATGGACTTTGACAACGCCTCATACAGAAAGATCGTCGAGACGCTGACCGACCTTTACGGCAAGAAGATCGCGCCGATGTACCTTCCGATTCGTGAGAATGAGAAGTTTGTCGGCTACGCAACGTTGTCAAGCAGCGCGCGCGCCGCTACGGGACAAGCAGAACAAGGTAGAGTGTGAGATCCCAGACTATCTGAAGGATTATCTCGCAAACTACCGTGACACGATGCTGGAATCCGTCGCCGAGACGAGCGAGGCTTTCATGGACCGCTATTTCAACGGAGAAGAATTCACGGAGGCAGAGATCGTGTCCGCGCTCAAGGCGAATGTCTCTACCTGTGACATGGTGCCTGTCACTATGGGTGCCAGTGTCAATCTTCAGGGCATCATGATTCTTCTTGACGATATCATCAGCTATTTCCCGAGTCCTCTGGAGCGCCAGATCGCCGGAGTCAGCCTGAAATCGAATGAGGTTTTCCAGGCGGACTACGACTTCTCGAAGGCAAAGAGTGCATTTGTCTGGAAGACAATCGTCGATCCGTTCATCGGCAAGTATTCGATGATCAAGGTGGCCTCCGGATCGATCCGCCCGGACGATATGCTGTTCGATACGGAGAATCAGAACGAATTCCGCGCCGGCAAGCTCTATGTGTTTGAGGGCAGCAGGCCGGCCGAGGTATCCGAGCTGATGGCCGGGGACATCGGCGCGCTCTCCAAGCTCGATGTCGACACCCGTGACAGCATTTCCACCAAGGCCAGTCCGGTTCAGTATGGGAAGTTCGAAATCTCGACCCCCTACACCTACAAGAAATATGTGGCCGTTACAAAAGGTGAGGAGGACAAGGCAGCGCAGGGGCTCTCGAAGCTTGCGCAGGAAGACCAGACGCTCCGTGTTGTCAACGATGCCGAGAACCATCAGACGCTTCTCTACGGGATCGGAGACCAGCAGCTTGATGTTGCGGCCAGCAAGCTGCTGAATAAGTACAAGGTAAAAATCGTGCTTGAAAAGCCA
>USJM01000188.1 GCA_900555005.1 uncultured Lachnospiraceae bacterium
GCAGAGGCTGTCTTTTCGATGGAAGGGTTTCAGCCGCAGGCGGTCATCCTGGATCAGGTCCTCAGTGCGAAGGACAGGAAGGATAATAACAGCATTGATCATAATAAGGTCGTGCCGCATACGTGTGACAATGTGCTGCTTAAAAATGGGAAGATGACAGTGAGGATGGAGCCGCTTTCCTTTGAAATGGTCAGCGTGTCTCTGGTCTGAGTGGTTTTCCATGCTATAATCGAGAAAATCCCTGCGGTGCTGAAAGAAGGATCCGACAGGGAAAACGAGAGGGGCACAGCATGGGCGTGACAATCAATGATATCGCGAGAATCTGCGGCGTATCAAGAACAACGGTGATCCGTGCGCTGAATGATACGGGGCGGATCAGTGATGCCACAAAAACCAGAATCAGGCAGACTGCACAGGAGAATGGCTACAGGCCGGATCTGCTTGCGCGCGGACTGGCGATGTCGAGGACCTATACGATCGGGGTTGTGGTTCTGAATGTCATGAACCAGCATTTTGCACAGATCGTGAACGCCGTCGAGGAGCGCTCCAGGAACAATGGATATGGTGTCAACATTATGCTGCACGGGCAGAATCCTGTTCTGGAGCAGCAGCAGGTCAACCGGCTTCTGGATTATCATGTTGACGGCATTATCCTGTCTTCTGTGAATGCCGAAGCTTCTTATGCAGACATGCTGAAAAAGGCGCCGGTGCCGATTGTAACGGTGGACAACAGGGTCGGAAACGGACTCCCATTTGTCGGAGTAGACAATCGGAAGGCTGTCTACCAGCTTGTGCAGAAAGCCATCCGCAAAGCGTACAGACGGCTTGTATTCCTATGCCCGCCTCTGTCCAGCAGAGGATTGAATCTCTATGTACACGAGGAACGCCGCACGGGGTTTCTGGAGGCAGTGAAGGACGCCGGTTTTCCAGACTATCACATCATCGAATGTGAGGACTACAGTGACAGGTGTAAGTCTCTTCTCTTGCCAGACAGAGGAACCGCATTCATCTGTTCCGGGGATATCTTTGCGCTGGAGCTCATGAAATTCTTCCGCGGCTGCGGACTCAGCGCCGGGACCGAGTACGGTCTGACCGGTTTTGACGGTACCAGCATCCTGGACTATGTCGTCCCGCGGATTGATACCATCGACAATCATGAGGAAGAGATCGGCCATGCGGCCGTAGATATGCTGCTGTCCCTCATTGAGAAAAAAGACTGCATAACAGATCTCGTAATCTCAGCGGACTATCTGAATGGAAAGACACTCTGAGTGCTTTACAGAAAATCAAAGAGGTTCATCTGCCGGTCGATCCACGATTTTTGATCTGCGTCCTTGATGATGTCGCCTGCCATTGCATGGCCGATGAGATAGGGCGATTCGGGGTCATGTGCCGCGGCATGTGCTTCCACAATTGCCCTGTCGTAGTTTGCATAGCAGTAGCGGCAGCCGTGCAGGCAGGTGTTGTAAGCCCCGATGTCTCCGCCAAGGAGACATGCGCAGGCCTTTCTGGCTGGCGAATGGGACGGAACGGACAGATGGATGCCTGCCGCCTTTTCGATGACGGCCTGGGAGAAACAGCCCTGGGCGTCTGTATGAGGATGTCCGGCAGTCAAAGCTGAGGACTCGCAGCACAGATGAATCTGCATACCGTTTTCTGCCGCGATGCTGTCGAACGTATCGATGAGCTCCTCCTGCTGAGCGCTGGAAACGGTCCGGGCCTGAGGAAAGTTCCTCTTCGTCTTCTCATAAAGATCAATGAAGCTCACGACACACTGCTCTGTACTGCCTCTCAGAAACGCTGCCATGGATCGGAAGGCCTTCTTGTGGAACGAAAGACTGTATTTTTCCGACAGAAAGACCGGGTCATACCGCCAGACGATGGCACCTTTCCCGACAACTTCGGAAAGTGCCCGGAAGGTTTTCAGAACTTCTGTCTTCGTCGGGACATAAGGTTCGATGTCACGGCCATAAGGGGTGATTGTCACGTGCCAGAGCTGTCGGAAGGTGTCCAGTTCATGGATACGGGGCAGCATCGGGGCAGGATTCTTGGAGCAGAAGGACAGGACGTCGACCACTGCGGGATCGAGCAGATAGCGGGTCACCTGCTGGGGCTGATAGGGATTGCGCACCAGGACATACCCTTCCCGGATCCGGTTGTAAAACCAGGTATGAAAGAAGGCCGGAATGTCGGTGCGGCTTCCGGTATTGATAATCATTATGCCTCCTTATAAATATTTGTACCCGGAAGTTTCCAGAATCCTGTCCTTGATCGTACCTGCATCTTTATATCCTTTTTCCTGAAGGGTGTCAGCTGCCTGACTGATCGCTTTTTCAAAATGTTCAGCCATCGTGTCAAGCTGCCTCAGGATGACGGCTGACCGGATCCCGGACCGTCCGGCGCCTTCGATGAAATCACTGCGCTGGATCTGGTCAATGGCGTTGCTGTCACCAATGTACATAGACAGAGTCCGTGTGTGCCCGGGGTAGATTGTTGTGCTTACGATATCATAAGCCGGAGCAAGGTGTAATCCTGCAAGGTTCTCACCATACAGAAATGAAAAATTCTTGAGGTGTCCGTCTGTATTTCCGATCAGATCGTTAAAAATAATTCTGTTCCAAAAATCAAGGATATCTCTGATCGGGTTGCTTGAAAAATCCCGAAGCAGTCCGCAAATCTTTTCGCAGTAGCCGGATGGCACGATTTCATATTTGTTTTCGGCGGGGATTCCCAGGGCCTGTGCCATGTCCTCCTGATGAAGTCTGAGTGGAACCGGCAGGCCGTCAAGCACTCTGTGTTTTTCTGTTAGTACCCGGTCGTACCGAGGCGTTGCAAACAGAAGATTTTCATCTTCAGTATTTACTGCAAAGCTGGATGGAACGGATATCCCGAGATTCTTTGCAGTAGTCAGGCAAAGCTGTTCATTTGTCACAATATCCTTGAACCGGACATGGCTTTGTTTTACGATGTGTGTACTGGGCGCTGTGCCTTCAGGAAGGTACCAGCAGTGATTGTCAGCGTCAAAATACAAGCCTGTCTTTCCTGAGGCGCCGGCAAGGGAAAGATGCAGTGCCGTTACGAGCTCAGCTGATTTGATCGCCCCCTTTGCTGCAAATTCCCGCAACTGTTGTTCTGTCATTCTGGTATATCTGGCCTTGGGAGGCTTTGAATTTCCTTCCATCACCTGGATGGCACCCAGACATTCCTGGCCCAGACCGGAAAGCATTGTCAGATAATCTTGATCATCCGCGTGCATCCATTTTGCGACAGATCTTTTTGTGAACCCCTCAGGCAGCAAGCCTTCAAAGAAAGTTTTTGTTTTTTTTGAAGAAAATGCTTCTTCCTGAAGCGGCAGGCTGAGCGATACTGGAATCGCGTCTTCCCGATCAAGCCATGCTCTGTCATAACGAAATACAGCATCGGAAATTCCATCGCCTTGAATGGTGCCAACCTTCGTCTGCTCCCCGTTTTTTTCAATAGATATATGCAAATCTTTCATAAGGGTCACCTCTTCGAACAATAGATGTTCAGTCCAAGCAAGCTGACAACCATCAGAACCTTCCCCAGTTCAACAGTTGCCTTGCCGTTTTCAAGGTCTGAGAGAAAGCTGGCACTGATTCCGGTTATCTCAGAGAGATCCTTCTGTGTGTATCCGAGTTCTTTTCTCCGGTCCTTCACAGCCTTGCCAAAGTCTGCCACGTCTTTTATTCGAAATGATTGACCTGTCATATTCGCTCCTTGTTGATCGCCGAACGACGATATGATTCGGATACTGTCCTTTGATATAGCTGATCGGCGATACTGCACACTGCAGGGATAGATTATAGCCGATCGGCGATACTGCACGCTGTTGGGATGAATTATAGCCGATCGGCGATATTCAGTCAAGGCATGGTCAGTCAGGGGATGTTGCCCAATGGCACGCGGAGCAGCCTGGCTTTTGCCGGACGTTATACAAAAAGGTTGGGTTCAAGAAGACGTGCTGGAGAAAAAAACGGAACCCCAATATTTAGGGTGAATTGAATTTCGGATTTCAACCGACCTATTTTTTTCCTACAAGCAGCGCCGAGCCGGAAAGGCG
>USJM01000189.1 GCA_900555005.1 uncultured Lachnospiraceae bacterium
TGGCCTTCTGGAGCGCCTCTGCCTTTGCGTTATAGCCGGCCAGGTTCCGGACACCGACCTCAGCGAACATCTGATAGCGCTTCGTCATCTCTGACACGGCCCAGTTGAGTGCGCCGGCCGCCTTCTTCGGATCGGTACGACCGGGATGAACAGATGCGGAATGCCATTGTACACAGAAAGCTCAACGACCTTCGGGTCAATCATAATCAGCTTGACGTCAGACGGATCTGACTTGTACAGAATCGACATGATCATTGTGTTGATGAAGACAGACTTTCCGGATCCGGTTGCCCCGGCAATCAGAAGGTGCGGCATCTTCGCAATGTCAGACACGACAATTTTCCCGGCAATGTCCTTTCCGACCACGTACGTCAGCCTGCCCTTGGCCTTCCGGAATTCTTCCGAATCGATCAGCTCCCTGAGGTAAACCATGGAAGGCGTCTTGTTCGGCACTTCGATCCCGACTGCCGCCTTGCCCGGAATCGGGGCCTCGATTCGGATATCCGTAACCGCCAGATTCATCTTGATATCATCCGCCAGGTTCGTAATCTTCGAAACCTTCGTGCCCATCTCAGGCTGAAGCTCATACCTGGTGACCGACGGCCGCAGGATACGTTGGTCACCTTGGCATGCACTCCGAATGTCGCAAGAATCTGCTGAAGCTTCGACGCTGTCTCTCTCAGATCCGCATCTGTCAGGCTGTCCGCACTGCGCTTCGGTCTCTCGAGAAGCTCCACCGGCGGAAATACATATGGCTGTACTTCCTCCTCCTTTGACTCGATTTCTCTCGCGACATTGTCGGCAGCCTGCTCAGCCTCCAGCGCAGATACTTTCTTTGAGGCCTGCGCCCCCGCCTGCTGGGCTGCCTTCCTTCTGATATTGGACGCTCCGGCCTCCTCAATTTCCTTTTTTGTCACAACCGCTCCGGGTTCTGCCTGGCCTTGTTCCTCATCCGGCAGCCTGCCGGAGCCGGCTGCTTCCTTGCCGGATATGGAGGCCTGTGAAGCGCTGCGGCTGTCATGCTTCAGCGTTTCCTTCAGCATCTGGCTGCCTGTCCCATTGACAGGCGGCGCTTCTTCCCCTCCCCTGTGTATCACAAGATCAGGTGAAAGAGCTCCGGCCCCAAGCTCCGGCTCCTGAGCCGCGAAAGCCGGATCATCCGCTTCTCCGGCATCAGAAACCCCTTCCAGCTGATGCACATCCGCCTTTCTGCTTCTTTTGTACAATGCCCCCGACGAAACGGTCTTCGCCTTCAAGTCGTCCTTCTCAAATGAAGTAACCGGAGCATTCCGGCCATCCGGCACCTCCCCGCTGAGCTTCCCGAATACGGCAAAATCCTTTTTGCCTTTTTTTCCAGCATATCTGACATCGCCGAAAGATCCTGCTGCGCATCCTCCGCAGACGGTCTCTTCCTTTCCGCTCCGCGTCTGTCAAAGAAAGAGATGGACAAACCATCCGGATCTTCACCGCTTCCTCCCGGTACTGCCTTCAGGGCGGACTGCTCTCCAAAACGCTTCTTTTCCTCTTCGCGCAGCCGTATGGCTTCTGCCCGCCTTTCAGCGCGTTCCTCCTGGCGTCTCGCGCGCTCGGCCTCTCTGCGGGCTGCGAGAATTTCCCGCCTCTCATCCAGCGTCTGCCTGCCCCAGTTTCCCGCGGAGACAAACAGCGTTTTCTGTGTGATCAGCGCAAGGAGAAGAATTGTGGCTGCAATCAGCACAATATAGGTCCCGGCCACACCGATCGTCGGGCAAAACAGATTCTCGAGTGCGCCGCCGATCAGCCCCCCGCCCTGGTGGTACTGCATTCCAACCTCATAGATTCATTCAGACTGTGGCTTTCCCGCCAGCCGACAAGCATCAGCTCGAGAAGCCCGCAGACCGTCACAAACAAGCCCGCGGCAGAAGCTGTCTGTACGTATGCCCTTCTGCTGCCCCGGTTCGCCATGATATAAAGGGTCAGGAAGAACAGAAGAAATGGAAAGACGTAGGCGTTGGTTCCCATTAATCCGAAAAAGATGCCGCCAAGTGCATTTCCGATCTTTCCGCCGATCCCAAACAGGCTGATAAAGATCAGCACCGATACTGCGAGCAGGATCCAGCAGAAAATCTCGGTATTCATCGCCGGATTAGACTGCGGCATCGTTTTCCCCGTCTGACGAACCGTTGTTTTCTTCGAAGCTGCCGCTTTTCCGGAGCCGGATGATTTTCCGGTCCGGGCAGCTGTACTCCTCTTTCCATTCAAAGAAGAGCGGGAACTCGTTCCCGCCCTTCCTGAAGCTGCACTCTGTTTTCTGCCTGCTGTCTTTCTGCGATCAGCCATTCAGAAGACCCTCCTGTGCCTGCTGAGACAGTTTACATGAACACAAACTGTCCGATGATCGAGAGAACCCCGATCGCAAAGCAATAATACGAAAAATATCTCAGTTTCCTGTTTTGGACAATCCGCAGCATGAATCGAATCGCCAGATAACCGACAACCGCTGCCGCAATCATCCCTGCCGCATAAGTTCCGACCAGCCTGCCGGTAACCGCTTCCGAGGAGATATCAGAAAGTTCCAGCACGGCAGCGCCAATAATCGCTGGTATTGACAGGATGAACGAATACTTCACAGCAAACTTGCGGTCAAGCCCGCAGAACGTTGCAGCCGCAATCGTGCTGCCGGAACGCGAAAGCCCCGGGAGTGTCGCAAACCCTTGGGCGATACCGATCAGAACACCTTCCCCATAGGATACATCCTTCGGAATCTTCCAGCAGTCTGTCTTTCTGTCAGAAAACAGAAGCAGCACACCTGTGATAAGAAGGCAGATTCCCGGAACGATCAGGGTTCCGGAAGCATCCTTGATCAGTTTGCTGCCAAGATATCCCATGATGCCTGTCGGAATCGTTGAGACAATGATCAGCACCACGAACTTTCTGTAGTTGGTACGGACGATTTTGCGGTAACGCGGCTGCTTTCTTCCAGACGAAAACAGCATGGCTAGATTGGCAAACAGATCGCCCACCATCCTGAAGAACTCTACAATCAATTTGAGAATGTCCTTCCAGTAGACAACCAGAACCACAAGAAGCGTTCCGACATGGAGCATGACGTCAAACAGCACGCTGCTGCCGGTCTCAATGTGGAAAATATTCTGAAAAATTGCAAGGTGCCCGGAACTGGAGACCGGCAGAAACTCAGTGAGTCCCTGCACGATTCCGAGAAAAACAGCCTGAAGAACTGACATGTGATCGATTCCTTTCCCGACTCATTGACAGGTTTCGGATCAGCCTGAAGCCAGGGCAGCCTTCTTCTGTGAAGGCGTCCCTTCTCAGGCGATTTTAGAGGACGGGCAGGTCCGGACCGGTTCTGCCAGGAAATACCGGTTCTTCAGATCCAGCACCATCTGTGTGTAGAGCGCTCTGCACTCCTCGTTTTTCCCGCTCTCGATCAGGCGGATGCACGGCTGGATGTAAGTATCCCAGATCCCGTCGTAGATACGGTCCGCATCCTGAAGCCGGTCGATGTGCTTGACAATGGACGGCGCTACATCATAGTACATCTCAATGAGTTTCTCCCATCCGGAAGGAAAGCCATGTACTGATCCCTGTAGGTTCTCAGGAGGGTCAGTTCATAGCAGTCATCCGGGCGGTTCAGCCGCCTGCAGCAGGCCGTCGTGATAAAACAGAATTTTTTATGGAAGCCTTTTTCAATCACGTCATATTCTGCCGGTGTCAGGTTCGACTTCGGGAACGCCCGCTTCCAGGCCTTTGAAACATGATCGACAAGTGGCTTTGAGGACGATCCCTGGTATTTCAGAAGTGCCGGAAAAACATACCCGGCCATGGCAAGACTGAGATTGATGTTCAGACGCTCTTTCTCTCTCCTTGGCGCCGCCTCAAGCATCTGCGAAGCAGATGTCACCAGCTCCTGCGCCATGTTCTCCAGCATCGTATCCTTCTCCACAACAGCCGCATACAGGTTCTCGATTGCGTCCATCGCCGGAATCAGGCTCATGTAATAGTCCTTGAACTGTTCGGCGTACAGCTTACGCGAAAATGCATTCAAAGCGCATCGTGCGTTTTTAGTGCATCCCGCATG
>USJM01000190.1 GCA_900555005.1 uncultured Lachnospiraceae bacterium
AGAGTGTAATTTGCACCTGCATTCACCTTACTACCTAGAAGCTTCCGGGTGATTCAGACCGTCTCACGCAGACTGGTAAGGTCCCTGCTTGACATCCTTCATGGAGAAGGACATTCTGCCCATCTTGTCCTTACCAAGGCAGACAACCGTCACCTTGTCGCCCAGTGTCAGCACATCCTCAACATGGTCAATTCTGTGCTTTGCGATCTTGGAGATGTGAACCATGCCTTCCTTGCCGGGTGCAAATTCGATGAACGCGCCGAAGTCCTTGATCGAAACAACGGTTCCCTGAAGGATCTGCCCTTCCTCGAAGTCGGTCGTGATGATCCGGATCATGTTGATGGCGCTCGCAATCGCATCCTTGTCATCGCTCGACACAGATCATGGCCGTCATCATCGATGTCGATCTTGGCGCCTGTTCTGGCGATGATCTCATTGATGGTCTTGCCGCGCTGACCGACCACATCTCCGATCTTGTTCGGATCGATCTGGATCTGCTCGATCTTCGGCGCGTACTTCGAGACTTCCGGTCTCGGCTGAGCGATGCACGGCGTCATAATCTCATTGAGGATATACTCCCTTGCCTGCTTCGTGCGGGCAATCGCTTCCTCAACAATCGGACGGGTCAGGCCGTGGATCTTGATATCCATCTGGATCGCCGTGATCCCGTCATGCGTACCTGCGACCTTGAAGTCCATATCCCCGAAGAAGTCCTCAAGACCCTGAATATCGGTCAGGACGATGTAATCGTCATCGGTATCTCCGGTCACGAGTCCGCAGGAAATGCCGGCAACCTGCTTTTTAATCGGAACGCCGGCAGCCATCAGAGACATTGTGGACGCGCAGATGGATGCCTGAGAGGTGGAACCGTTCGACTCAAAGGTTTCGGAGACGCAGCGGATCGTATACGGGAAGTCTTCCTTGGACGGGATCACCGGCAGAAGCGCTCTCTCAGCGAGCGCGCCATGCCCGATCTCACGACGTCCCGGGCCTCTGGACGGCTTTGTCTCACCGACGGAGTAGGACGGGAAGTTGTACTGATGAATATACCGCTTCTCCGTGATGTTCGGATCAAGCCCCTCAATCTTCTGAACCTCGGAGAGCGGTGCCAGTGTTGTGACGGTGCAGATCTGCGTCTGCCCGCGGGTGAACATTGCACTTCCGTGAACCCGCGGAATCAGGTCAATCTCGGCTGAGAGCGGCCGGATCTGATCAATCTTTCTTCCGTCCGGTCTCTTGTGATCCTTCAGGATCATCTTCCGGACCGTTTTCTTCTCGTACTGATACATGGCGTCCGCAAGGTACGCAAGATAATCTTCCTGATCGGCCCATGCTTCCTTCACCCGGTCTGTCAGAACAGCGATGTTGGCCTCACGCTGCTGCTTTTCATCCGTGAAGACAGCCTTTTCCATCTCCTCCTGCGGGACAAGCTCCTTGAGTGCCGCAAAGACTTCATCCGGAACGGCATAGCTCTGATAGGTGAACTTCTGCTTGCCTTCCGCTGCAACGATCTCATTGATAAAACGAATGATTTCCTGGTTGACATCGTGCGCCTTATAGATGGCCTCGATCATCCTGGCTTCCGGAATCTCCTTTGCGCCTGCCTCGATCATGATGACCTTTGTCGAGGTGGATGCGACAGTCAGCTGCAGGTCCCCCTCATCCCACTGCTTCTGGGACGGGTTGATGATGAATTCCCCGTCGATCATGCCGACCTGGGTCATCGCGCATGGTCCGTCAAATGGAATATCGGAGATGCAGGTCGCAATGGAGCTGCCAAGCATGGCGACAAGCTCCGGACGGCACTCCGGGTCGACCGACATGACCAGATTGTTCAGGGTTACATCGTTGCGGAAATCCTTCGGGAAGAGCGGGCGCATCGGACGGTCAATGACACGTGCGGTCAGAACAGAGTTCTCGCTCGCCTTGCCCTCTCTTTTATTGAAGCCGCCCGGAATCTTGCCAACTGCGTAAGCCTTCTCCTCAAACTCCACAGAGAGCGGGAAGAAGTCGATGCCTTCTCTCGGTGCATCGGAAGCAGTCGCTGTAGAGAGAACCGTCGTATCGCCGTAGTGCATGAATGCAGCACCATTCGCCTGGGCCGCGACTCTGCCGACATCGACGCTGAGCGTGCGGCCGGCCAGTTCCATGGAATATCTTCTGCCTTTTTTCATCTTGGAAACTCCTTTGTACATGCGACCCCATCCCCGAATCAACTGCAAGCATGACCTGCCGTGTCTGCCATCATTCTGCGCGGAACAATCCCCCTGAACCCGGACTGTATCTCTTCACTCAGATCAGTCTTGCAGTTGCCTCGGCATGATGAAAATCGCGTCTTCAATTACACACAAAGCACCCCGGAACCAGTCCAGGGTGCTCTGCAGATGCCTCATTACTTGCGGATTCCGAGCTTTGCGATCAGTTCACGGTAAGCGTTGATATCCTTCTTTGCAAGATAAGCAAGAAGTCCTCTTCTCTGACCTACCATCTTGAACAGACCTCTTCTGGAAGCGTGATCCTTCGGGTTGGCCTTCAGATGCTCGGTCAGCTCAGCGATCCGTTCGGTCAGGATTGCAACCTGAACCTCCGGCGAACCGGTGTCGCCCTCCTTACGGCCATACTTGTTGATCAGCTCTGTCTTCTTTTCCTTCGTAATCATGAGTCAGTCCTCCTGAGACTAATAATGGGCGTGCCGGATCTTCGGCACAGTCATCTGCATCACGCCGTTTTGTCATGAGACCGCCCGGCTGATCCAGTCGTATCACCAGATACACGGGATTCGCCGGAGGCGGCGGGATCCTGAGTACCGGTTCAAAACACTTGTGCAGTGTAACATCATTATGAAGACGCGTCAAGTTTTCGAAAGAACACCGCGCGTGGAAAGAAACAAAAGTCCCTGCCTGGCATCATCCTTCATCTGCGTCGTCAGCTCCTCGAGCGAGGAGAATACCTCCTCCCCCCGGATCATATGGTAGAATCTTGTCTGAATATCGGTTCCGTACAGATCCTCCGAGAAATCCAGAAGGTAGGTTTCGACCGTCCGGTCATTTCCGTCCGAGATGGTCGGATTTGTGCCGATGTTGGTGACACCCGGGACGTATCTTCCATCCTGAAGCTCCGTGACCGTTGCGTAGACCCCATCAGGCGGGAGAAGCTTGCGCGCCTGTGGCAGCGTGTTGACGGTCGGGAAACCGATCGTCGAGCCGAGGTGTCTGCCATGAACAACCCTGCCGGAAACCGGGTAAGGCCGTCCCAGAAGCGCTTCTGTGAGATCCATGTCTCCCGCTTTCAGAGCCGACCGGACCCTTGTAGAGCTGATCTCGCTGCCCTGATAGCATTCCTTCGTCTCGATGACTGCCTGATAGCCATACCGCTTCTGCCTGTCCAGCAGCATCTGCGCACTTCCTGCCCTGCCATAGCCGAAGCGGAAATCCGACCCGACAACCAGGACAGATGCCTGCAGGATTTCCTTCAGCACATGGGCGATGAAAGCCTCTGCCTGCATCGTCATCAGTTCCCTTGAAAATGGGCATTCAATCAGAACGTCTATTCCAAGAGATGCAACATATGACGACCGCTCCTGCTGAGTCAGGATCTGCTGCCCGCCGGAATCAATGGCAAACATGATGCCGGTAAGACCATCCTGCTGGCGGCGGAGCACCTCCGACAACAGCTTCTGGTGGCCTCTGTGAACTCCATCGAATTTGCCGAGTGTAACCGCACTTGCATGCAGCAATAGATCGCCTGACAGACATGCACTTTGAAATTCGTGTATTCCGTGATAAATCAACATGCTTTTTCGCTCATTCCCCGGACGGCCGGAGCATTCTGTAGGGACGGTAGGTTCCGGCAGACGGAACCTGTCTGTACACAGCATAGAACGTTCCTTCAGAATCACAGACGCGGATCATCTCCCCGCCCCCCCCCCGCCGAGACCCCCGTCCAAGCCCCGCCGCAGCCGGATGGCGATTTCCAGCCGGTTCAGGCAGTCCTCGTGCGTCGGCGTCCGGTAATACGCGTCCGGGTCCGGCGAGTTCGAAAACGGCTCCCGCGTCAGATTCAGGAGCTCCAAATA
>USJM01000191.1 GCA_900555005.1 uncultured Lachnospiraceae bacterium
TGGAGCGCCCGCATCATCTGCGTCGACAAGTTGACGTATGCGGGCAACCTCGAGACGCTCGAGAGCGCGATGGAGAAGAAGAACTTCAAATTCATCCGCGCGGACATCGCAGACCGTCGGGCGGTCTACCGCATCTTTGAGCAGGAGAAGCCGGACATCGTCGTCAACTTCGCGGCAGAGTCGCATGTCGACCGCTCCATCGAGAATCCGGAGATCTTCCTGCAGACGAATGTCATCGGCACGAGCGTGCTGCTCGACGCCTGCCGCAGGTATGGCATCGACCGCTACCATCAGGTCTCGACGGATGAGGTCTACGGCGACCTGCCGCTCGACCGTCCGGACCTGTTCTTCACGGAGGAGACGAACCTCAAGACGTCGAGCCCGTATTCGGCTTCGAAAGCCGGTGCGGACCTCTTGGTCATGGCGTATCATCGCACCTACAAGATTCCGACGACGATCTCGCGCTGCTCGAACAACTACGGCCCGTATCACTTCCCGGAGAAGCTCATCCCGCTGATGATCATCAACGCGCTGTCCGACAAGAAGTTGCCGGTCTACGGCGACGGCAAGAACGTCCGCGACTGGCTCTACGTCGAGGACCACTGCCATGCCATCGACCTGATCCTGCAGAAGGGCCGCGTCGGCGAGGTCTACAACATCGGCGGCCACAATGAGCGCGCCAACATCGACGTCGTCAAGACCATCCTCAAGGAACTCGGCAAGTCCGAAGAGCTCATCGAATACGTCACGGACCGCAAGGGCCATGACCGCCGCTATGCCATCGACCCGACGAAAATCCATAAAGAATTAGGCTGGCTGCCGGAAACGAAATTTGCCGACGGCATCAAGAAAACCATCCAGTGGTACTTGGACCATGAAGATTGGTGGCAGCCCATCATTTCCGGGGAATACCAGAACTACTACCAGAAGATGTACGGAAACAGGAAAGAAGTCTGACAAGGGTGAAAACTATGAATGTACTGGTAACAGGAGTTGGCGGTCAGCTCGGCCATGACGTGATGAACGAGCTCTACAAAAGAGGCTATCAGGGAACCGGATCGGATATCCAGCCGGAATATGCCGGTGCGCAGGATGGAAGCCCTGTCACAACAATGCCTTATATCTCCCTCGATATCACGGACCGGGAGGCCGTCATGAAGGCGGTCCGGACGCTTCATCCGGACGTCATCGTTCACTGTGCCGCATGGACAGCTGTCGATCTTGCCGAGGATGATGATAAAGTGGAGAAAGTCCGCGCTGTCAACGTCGGCGGAACGCAGAACATCGCGGATGCGGCAAAGGCCGTCGATGCAAAGATGGTCTATCTTTCCACGGACTATGTCTTTGACGGACAGGGGGATACACCGTGGGATCCGGATTTCAAGGGCTACAAGCCGCTGAATGTCTACGGGCAGACGAAGCTGGACGGGGAACTTGCGGTCTCCGGAACCATCGACAAGTATTTCATCGTTCGGATTGCGTGGGTCTTCGGAAAGAACGGAAAAAACTACATCAAGACCATGCTGAATATCGGTCAGAACCATGATGAACTGAGAATCGTCGATGACCAGATCGGGACACCGACCTACACATTTGATCTGGCATCGCTTCTTGTCGATATGGTTGAGACTGAAAAGTACGGATATTACCATGCGACCAACGCGGAGATTCCAGCCTCCGAGGGCGGATATCTCATGGACGGTACCAGGAGTGCATCGCCGGAGGCTGTCTATACGAAGGAAGGCACGAAGACGGGCTATATCAGCTGGTACGATTTCTCCCGTGAAATCTTCCGCCAGGCTGCGCTGCTCGGCCACGACGAATACAGTGAGAAGAATCTCCGGCTCATCCCGGTCAGCACGGCTGAGTATGGGCTGTCAAAGGCGAAGCGGCCATTCAACAGCCGTCTCGACAAATCGAAGCTCGTCAGGGAGGGCTTCACTCCTCTTCCGGACTGGAGAGATGCGCTCGCGCGATATCTGAAGGAGCTCGGGTACTGAGACCCGTCAGCAGCAGGGAGCTGCACCGTACATGCAGCGCTTCATGCTGCCGGCCTGAGCCGCAGTTCATGGAATGAAAGAAAGGATCACATAAATTACATGGGACAGATTACAGTCAATCAGACACCGATCGATGGTCTCTATACCATTCTGCCGACTGTACACGGCGATAAAAGAGGCTATTTTACAGAAACCTACAACGAGCGCGACATGAAGGAAGCCGGTCTGGACATGGTCTTTGTCCAGGACAACCAGTCCTCCTCGACAAAGGGCGTGCTGCGCGGGCTTCATTTTCAGAAGAAACACCCTCAGGGAAAACTGGTCCGCTGCATCCGTGGAACCGTCTTCGACGTTGCAGTTGACCTGCGTGAGGGCAGCAAAACCTTCGGCCAGTGGTATGGCGTGGAACTTTCCGAGGATAACCACCTTCAGTTCTATATCTCACCGGGATTCGCGCATGGTTTCCTCGTGCTTTCCGACATCGCGGAGTTCTGCTACAAGGTAACAGATTTCTACACGCCTGGCGACGAGGGCGGCATCGCGTGGAATGACCCGTCCGTCGGCATCAAGTGGCCGCATGTCGTCGGTTCCTATCCCGGCAGCGGAGATGCTTCCGGCTACCATCTCGATGACGGGACACCGCTGAACCTGGTGCGGCGCGATATGGATTTCGACGTTCTTGCAAAGACCTTCCATTTTGCCTGACACGACAGGTCATAAGGACAGGCCAGGATCATAAGGTGCCACACGAAAAGGGATATGCTCGTCACTGATGCATGTCCCTTTTGTGGTCTCCGCTTCCAGCTGCTTCCGATCCTAACGTCACCATCTATATCCGACACATCTGCCAAAAGTTATCTGATCAGAACGGCCATCCAAGTCCCGGTCTCGCCAGAAACGGGAGGCAGAAGATTCCGATTTACAGATAAGCCTGCGGAACATCAGGATTTCTCCCAATGATCGCGGATATCCTGTCAGTACTAATTCCTGCATTGCAGATGTTTGGAATATCCAGGTCTGCGTATCCCCGGAAATAATTCTTCAATCTCTTCTTTTGTCCGAGATACATATGACGTATTGCTTGAAATGGAATTGTCTGACTATTTTTTTCGTTTTTTTGTTCTATTGAAGCCCAGTCGAGCAAATATCCCTCTAAAAAACCAGCAACATACAAGGAGCTGAATATAAAAATAATTAGAACAGCCTCAGGCACTTTTATGTTATCGAAAAGAACAAATGTTATCGTAAAGAACACCGAACCACCAGATCACAGCACATAAAAGATCAATATGTAAAAAAATCTTCCCAACAACAACGAGTCCAAAAAGCAATAAGACCGGTCCGCTGATAATTAATAATAGAATTCCTACTACCGCTCTACTACCTATCATTATCGAAATATACTCCTCAAAAGTCATTCCATCAATCGAGGCACCCACATTCCAGAGTAACAATATGTTGAGGATAAGGCCCACCAGAATAACGGCCAACTTGCCCCGGGAATAAGAATCCGATTTTTTACTCTCCTTTGCCGTCTCAACAGATGACTTTACAGTGGCGGCTTCTCCACCCTGTGTCTGTGTCTTGTTTCCATCACGATTGCTGCTCGCTTTACCTGCATAGGCACCCAGTGTTTTCACAAAAGCGTCTGTGTTTTTATTCTTGCTCCCGGCTCCGGAAGAACTGTCAATGAAGCTTTGCTCCCATCCTGCGGCACCCATGGTTCCTTCCGTATCATGCCAGGAATTTCCCTGCGTTTTCACAGATGACGATGTAGCCGATCCAGAACTCCGCACGGAGGTCAATGTGGCTGATCCTGCATTCTGCCCGGAAGTTGATGTATCTGATCCTGTACTCCATCCGGATGTCGATGTCTCCGTTTTGGCAGCCTGTCCCGAAAAAGCACTGGATGGGCTGTTCGTGCTGCTTCGTGAACAATTCTCTGATGTTTCCGTTCCTTGCAGCACGTCCAGCATTTCCCTTGCGGTCTGGTATCGGTCCCCCGGCTTATACGCACACGCCTTCATCACGAATTTCTTAAGCTGCGGCGAGCC
>USJM01000192.1 GCA_900555005.1 uncultured Lachnospiraceae bacterium
CAAAAGAGGGAGGGGGGGGCGGGGGGGCGGCGGGTGCCGCGGCTTTTTTTGCGGAAAGCCTAGGCAAGACCGTTTCCGAAACAACGATAACATTGAGAAAAACGTGATATCCATTATTGAAAATAGACAAAAGATAGAGTATGATAAGAACAAATATGGAAACAGTACAGACAACATGAGCGTATATAGCCCCAAATATGTACGTACAAATAGACAGAAAGGAGATAAGATGCTGTATATCGGAATCGACCTTGGTACGTCGGCCGTCAAGCTGCTGCTGATGAATTCCGGGGGCGAGATTGTCAGAATCGTATCGAAGGAATACGGTCTTTCATTTCCTCACCCGGGATGGTCGGAGCAGAATCCGGAGGACTGGTACACACAGTCCATTGAGGGCGTAAAGGAGCTGCTCGAGGGACAGGACAAGAGCCAGGTGGCGGGCATCAGCTTTGGCGGCCAGATGCACGGACTCGTGATGCTCGATGAGCAGGATCAGGTCATCCGCCCGGCTATCCTGTGGAACGATGGACGTACGACCAAGGAGACGGACTATCTGAACGAGGTTATCGGCAGAAAGAGGCTCGAGCAGGATACCGCCAACATCGCATTCGCCGGCTTCACAGCGCCGAAAATTCTCTGGGTGAAGGAGCATGAGCCGGAGAATTTTGCAAGATGCAGGAAGATCATGCTGCCGAAGGATTACCTGGCTTACCGCCTGACGGGTGTGTTCTCGACAGATTATTCCGATGCTTCGGGCATGCTGCTTCTGGATGTAGCGCACAAGCGCTGGTCGGACGATATGTGCAGAATCTGCGGTATCACAGAGGAGATGCTGCCCCGGCTTTATGAAAGCTATGAGAAGACGGGCTGTGTGAAGAGAGAGATCGCACAGGCGCTTGGCATTCCGGAAAACACAGTTGTTGCCGCCGGAGCGGGCGACAATGCGGCCTCCGCTGTCGGAACCGGAACCGTCGGGGAGGGAAAGTGCAACATTTCGCTCGGAACAAGCGGAACACTGTTTATCTCCGCGGATCATTTCGTCAGCATGAACGGACAGAATGCTGTCCATGATTTTGCGCATGCGGACGGAAGCTTCCATCTGATGGGCTGCATGCTTTCGGCTGCCTCCTGCAACAAGTGGTGGACGGAGCAGATTCTTCATACGAAGGATTACCCGGCAGAGCAGGCAGAAATCACAGATGACCGGCTGGGAGAGAATCATGTTTTCTATCTGCCGTATCTGATGGGCGAACGTTCCCCGCTGAACGACCCGCTTGCTAGAAGCACCTTCATCGGGATGACCATGGACACCGCGCGCGCGGATATGACGCAGGCGATGCTGGAGGGTGTTGCCTTCGGCCTGAGAGATTCCCTCGAGATTGCGAGAAGCCTGGGCATTTCCGTCACGAAGAGCACGATCGTCGGAGGCGGATCGAAGAGCCCGCTCTGGAGAAAGATTGTCGCAAATGTCTGTAATCTGACACTTGAGATTCCGGAGAGTGTCGAGGGACCGTCCATGGGCGGCGCGATGCTGGCGGCAGTTGCCTGCGGGGAATATCCGGATGTCAGGACGGCCTGTGAGAAGATTGTCCGGATCAGCAGGACGGAGGAGCCGGATCCGGCGCTTGTCCGGAAATACGAGGAAAAGTACCAGCAGTTCAGACAGATTTATCCGGCACTGAAGGAGCTGTTTCCAAGGCTTCAGTGACGGAAGGCGCGGAAAACGAGACCGCGCAGAAAGGAGCACAGCATGAAAATCTATGAGATCACGGATCCGGAATTCGCAGCCTACGGCAGAATTCTGGAAGGCGTGGATCTGACCGGGATGGTAGAAGCGCTGAAGAAAACGCCGTGTCCGGAGGATGGCACCATCTATGTACCGGGAGATCCGGAGCTGGAGAAGCTTCCGGAGGCATCGGAGATCCAGTCAAAGCTGTACGGAGAGCTGCCTGTTCAGATCGGCTACTGCAACGGGCATAATCATAAGCTGAATGCCCTCGAGTATCACAGAAGCTCCGAGCTCAATCTTGGCGCCGACGAGTTTTATCTGATTCTTGGGAAACAGACGGATATCACGCCGGACGGCACCTTTGATACATCTACCTGCAAGGTCTTCCGCGCACCGGCGGGCGTCCCGATCGAAGTCTTCGCGACGACGCTTCATTATGCACCGTGCAATAAAAAGAAGGAAGGCTTCCGTGTGCTGGTTGTTCTTCCGAAGGGCACAAACACGGAACTTTCGGGTACACACAGCGGCGGGGAAGACGGTCATCTGACGGCTGTCAACAAATGGCTGCTGGGACATCCTGAGGGCGGACTGCCGGAAGGGAGCCCGATGGGACTCGTCGGAGAGAATCTGACGGTTGAGTAATCAGGCGGAGAGCAGCGCTGCAGGCCGGCATCCGGTTCTTGAAAAGCTGCAGATATTCATATCGATACAAGCATCTATTTATCAAGGAGGAACACAATATGTTATCAAACATTCCGAAGATCAAGGTTGGCGTCGTCGCGGTTTCGCGCGACTGCTTCCCGGCGCCGCTTGCTGTCAACAGAAGAAAGGCGCTCGTCGAGGCTTATGAGAAGAAGTATGGCAAGGACGATATCTATGAGTGTCCGGTCACCATCGTTGAGAGCGAGATTGATATGGTGAACGCGCTGGAGGATATCAAAAAAGCAGGCTGTAATGCGCTGTGTGTCTTTCTCGGAAATTTCGGACCGGAGATCTCCGAGACCCTTCTCGCCAAGCATTTTGACGGACCGAAGATGTTCTGCGCAGCGGCTGAGGAGAGTCAGAAGGACCTGATGGATGGACGCGGAGATGCATACTGCGGTATGCTGAACGCCAGCTACAATATCGCCCTTCGCAACATCAATGCTTATATTCCGGACTACCCGGTCGGAGACGCAGAGGAGTGCGCGGATATGATCCACGACTTCCTTCCTGTTGCAAGGGTTGCGTACGGACTGAGCAACCTGAAGATCATTTCCTTCGGACCGAGACCGGCGAATTTCCTGGCATGCAACGCACCGATCAAGCAGCTCTATAACCTGAATGTAGAGATTGAGGAAGAGTCCGAGCTGGATCTGTTTGAGTCCTATCAGAAGCACCAGGATGACAAGAGAATTCCGGAGACCATCGCGGACATGGCGAAGGAGATGGGATATGCAGAAGGCAAGGAGCCTGCGATGCTGAAGAAGCTTGCGGCTTACGAGCTGACGCTGCTTGACTGGGTCGAGGAGCACAAGGGATACAGAAAGTATGTCGCGCTGACCACGAAGTGCTGGCCGGCCTTCCAGGACATGTTCCAGTTTGTCCCCTGCTATGTCAACAGCCGCTTGATGAGAAGAGGCATTCCGGTCTCCTGCGAGGTCGATATCTACGGAACGCTCTCTGAGTACATCGGTCTGTGCATCAGCGGGGATGAGACCACGCTTCTGGATATCAACAATTCCGTTCCGCATGATATGTATGACGAGTTCATCAAGGGCAAGTTCGACTATCAGTTCACTGATACCTTCATGGGCTTCCACTGCGGGAATACCTGCTCCAGCAAGCTGCTCAGCCCGCATCTGTCCTATCAGAGAATCATGGCAAGAACCCATCCGCAGGATTGGTGCGACGGAACGATCGAGGGCGATATCAAGCCGGGCGAAATCACCTTCTACAGACTGCAGTCCACGGCAGACAACAAGCTCCGTGCTTATGCGGCTGAGGGTGAGGTCCTTCCGGTTGCAACAAAGAGCTTTGGCAGCATCGGTGTCTTCGCCATCCATGAGATGGGACGTTTCTACCGTTACTGGCTGATCGGGAAGAACTTCCCGCACCATGGCGCAGTGATGTTCGGACACTATGGGAAGGCCCTCTATGAGGCGCTGAAGTATATCGGTGTGGATCCGGCGGAGATTGGCTACAATCATCCGGCGTCTCTGCCGTATGCTGACGAGAATCCGTTCATCCGCAGATGACGGCAAACTTGTTTGGAGAAGTGAAGATGTGATAGAATGGCGGGGGTGCTTCGGAGGGGGGCATCCGCCATTTTGT
>USJM01000193.1 GCA_900555005.1 uncultured Lachnospiraceae bacterium
CCCCCACGCTGCCGCTTGTCCTCCCGCCGACTGTCTGCGGCTTCTTCATCCTCCAGGTATTCGGCATCCGGCATCCGCTGGGCCGTTTCCTCGATGAAATGGGCTTCCGGCTTGTCATGAGCTGGCCGGGGGGCGTCCTGGCGGCTTTCGTGGTTTCATTTCCGCTGATGTACCGGACGGCGCGCGGTGCCTTCCAGAGCTTCGACCAAACCTGCCAGTGGAGCGCCCAGACGCTCGGTCTGTCTGACACGTACATATTCTGGCATATCCGAATGCCGGTCTGCAGGCAGGGAATCATCGCAGGGGCCGTCCTCTCATTTGCGAGAGCGCTCGGCGAGTACGGGGCAACCTCTATGGTGATCGGCTACACACCCGGAAGGACGGCCACTATTGCGACAACGGTCTACCAGCTGTGGCGGACGGGCGACAATGAAGGAGCGGCAGCCTGGGTGGCAATCAATCTTGTTCTGTCCGCCAGCGTGCTGATTGTGCTGAACCTGACGGAAGGCAGGAAAAAGCACTGAGCGGCGGACATACAGTCCGGAGAGGATGCCTGTAAGGAGGGCTGGCGTGGATTTTCTGGTTGATATTGAGATGAAGCTGAATACATTTCCACTTCGTGTGAAGCTGGACTCGGCGGAAATGAATCCGGGCGGCGTGATCGGTCTTCTGGGGGCTTCGGGCAGCGGAAAGACGATGACCCTGCGGTGCATTGCAGGGACGGCTGTGCCGGACAGGGGAAGAATTGTCATAAACGGGACGACCTTCTTTGACAGCAGCCGCAAGATAAATCTCAGGCCGCAGCTTCGGAGGGTTGGCTATCTGTTCCAGAATTACGCCCTGTTCCCGAACATGACGGTTCGCCAGAACATCCGGTGCGGGATTCTTGGCGCGGCTCAGCAGGAGCGCCGGATTGAAGCAGGATGGTGGAGGAAACAGCTGTATCCGGACAGCAGACATCATGCACAACCCAGCGGCTGTGAGGAATACACACTCTACACATCCAGCCGGCAGAAGGGAGAGGGGTTTCCGAGATGATTGCGCGCATGCACCTGGAGGGGCTGGAAGACCGGAGACCTTCCGAGCTGTCAGGCGGGCAGCAGCAGCGATGTGCGCTGGCGAGAATCCTGGTGGGAAATCCGCAGATTGTTCTGCTGGATGAGCCGTTTTCAGCGCTCGACGAATACCTTCGGGATGAGCTTCTGGAGGAGACGATGTCGGTGCTGTCGGAGCGTCATATTCCGGTGTTCTTTGTCACGCACAGCAGACAGGAGGCGAGAGCTGCCTGTACAGATATCGCGATTCTTCACGATGGAGTGGTCCAGGAGACGGGCAGAACGGGAGACATTTTCACGCATCCAGGGACAGCGTGGGGGCGGATTCTGACCGGGACAGAGGGCAGGAAAGACCTTGATTTTCAGAGCTTAATCAAGTAATATGAGATTCGGCAGATTTTTGTGATAAAGGGGCAAAACTGCGCCTTCCGCGTCACAGGAATTGATGAATAAAACGTTTTGTAACCAGTTGTATTTAGATGGAGGTCTTAGCATGAGCAATACAGCACAGAGCAGTGCGGCGAAAAGAATCGAAGCCCTGCTTGACGAAAACAGTTTCGTTGAAATCGGAAAGAGTGTGACTGCCCGCAGCACTGATTTCAACCTGACGGAAGACAAGACTCCTTCGGATGGTGTCATCACCGGTTATGGCCTGATTGACGATAACCTGGTCTATGTCTACAGCCAGGATGCTTCTGTCCTCGGCGGAACAATCGGTGAGATGCATGCGAAGAAGATCTGCCGCCTCTATGATCTTGCCATGAAGATGGGTGCACCGGTGATCGGCCTGATCGACTGCGCAGGTGTCCGGCTTCAGGAGTCCACGGATGCGCTGAATGCATTCGGCGAGCTGTACCGGAAGATGTCTCTGGCGAGCGGCGTGATCCCGCAGATTTCCGCAGTTCTCGGACAGTGCGGAGGCGGACTGGCTGTGGCAGCAGGCCTGAGCGACTTCGTGTTCATGGATGGCAAGGATGGAAAGCTTTTTGTGAACGCACCGAATGCTCTGGCAGGTAACAAGACAGAGGACACCGCAAGCGCTGCGTTCCAGAGCGAGCATACCGGTCTGGTTGATTTTGTCGGCACACCGGACGAGATCTTTGCGCAGATTCGTGCGCTGGTTCCGATGCTTCCGGCGAACAACTCTGACGAAGCACCGCTTTCCGATGTTGCGGATGCCTGAACAGGGAGTGCACCGATATCGCAGGTGCTGCAGCGGATCCTGCAGTCGCACTTTCCCAGATTTCTGACGGCGGCGTCTTCTGCGAGGTCAAGGCTGCTGAGGCGAAGGAGATGGTCACCGGCTTCATCAAGCTGAACGGAACGACCGTCGGTGCGGTTGCAAACCGTACGGCAGCATACGATGCGGATGGAAAGCAGACGGCTGAGTTCAAGCCGGTTTTGACCGCGAAGGAGTGCGAGAAGGCAGCTTCCTTTGTGAACTTCTGCGATGCATACGACATCCCGGTCCTGACGCTGACGAATGCAGAGGGCTTCCTTGCAGACAAGCATAACGAGTACAGAATCGGCAAGGCAGCAGCAGCGCTCGTAACAGCATTTGCTTCCGCTACCACCCCGAAGGTCAACGTGATTGTGGGCAATGCCTATGGCTCCGGCTTCACGATCATGAACAGCCAGGCGCTTGGCGCGGATGTCACCTATGCATGGGATAGCGCGAAGGTCGGCACCATGGATGCCAAGCTTGCAGCTGGTATCATGTATGATGGCAGCGATGCGGCAACCATCAATGAGAAGGCGGCAGAGTACGAGAAGAAGCAGAACAGCGTGGATGCAGCGGCTTCGCGCGGATATATCGATACCATCATCAGACCGGAAGATACCAGAAAGATGGCAATCGGTGCGTTCGAGATGCTCTACACAAAGAGAGAAGATCTTCCGGCAAGAAAACACGCAACTGTATAAGGAAGGGGCATGCAGATGAAGAAAAGATTAAGCGCGATTCTGCTTGCATGCGGACTTTCCGTCTCCATGCTTGGCGGAACCGCTTTTGCAGCGTCAGCCACAGCGAGCACCGAGACGGCGCTTGAGCAGGCGGCGACGGAAGCCGAGGCAGTGGAGAGCGAGCTTGCCAAAGATACCGGGGAAACCCAGCAGGAGACAACAGCGGTTGCTCAGCCTTCCGAGGTAACCGGGGACCGCAAGTATGAACAGCTTTACACAGCCATTGAACAATCCATCGAGCAGACGCTGGCGCAGGTTTCGTCACTTTCTGATGACCAGATCGCTCAGCTCAAGGATTCAGGCGATGAGTCAACCACTCGCCTGATCGCTTCCTGGGATCAGGTAAGAGAACAGTGCGGCGCGTATCAGGGTGTTGATTCCTACACTGTCGCAGAGGATGGAACGAATGTCACGTTCACGGATCTTGTGAACTACGAGAAAGCAGCTGCCGACAAGTCGAAGGTGACAGTCACAGTTACCGTCGACATGAAATCGCAGACAACGACCTACAACTGGAATGTCCAGGAGACAATCGGGAAGGCCATTGAGAAGGCCGGAGAGAATACAGCTGTCGGAATCGTGAACGTTATGCTCATCCTTGTTCTTCTGACACTCGTCATCGGACTGTTCCGCTTCATTCCGAACGGAAGCAGGAAGAAGAAGGAACTGGAGGCTGCCGAGGCAGCTGCACCGGTAGTGCCGGAGACTGCACAGGAGTCTGAGGAAGAAGGCACAGACGATGGTGAGATCGCAGCTGTCATTGCAGCAGCGGTTGCAGCGTATGAGAGCGAGAATGGAAAGGCACCTGCAGATGGATTTGTTGTTCGTTCCATCAGAAGAAGGAGCAGAAAAAGCGGCTGGCAGAATGCCTGAGATGCAGTATCAAACACAATCTACAATCATTCAATAGGAGAAATTGAGATGAAGAACTATACCATCACCGTTAATGGCAATGTATATGATGTCACTGTTGAGGAGAACGGCGCTTCTGCAGC
>USJM01000194.1 GCA_900555005.1 uncultured Lachnospiraceae bacterium
TGGATGCCGTACTCGCTGCAGCCGTCAATCCGGGCTGCATCAAGAAGCTCTCTTGGAAGCGTCACCATGTACTGACGGAAGAAAAAGATGGTGGAGGCGGCGCACAAGCCGGGAAGGATGACGCCGGCGTTCGTGTTGATCAGTTTCATCCCGGTCACTTCCTGGTACAGGGGGAGCATCAGGATCTCGAAGGGGACGCACATGGTAGCGATGACGAGAAAAAGCAGGAATCCCCGCAGCTTAAAGTTGTACATCGTCAGACCATAGGCAACGAAATAACAGACAAGCAGCGTCAGGATGACGGTTGTGATCGTCAGAACCAGGGAATTCTTATACCACAGGAAATACTTTGCGGAATCAACCTTGCTGTCCCCGCCGCCGAATCCGAACAGGTATTTGTAGTTGTTCAGCGTCATGGTTTTGAAATCCAGGTTCAGGGAGAGACCGTTCTGGACCAGCTCTCTTCCGGGATGAAAGGAGGCAAGAAGGCCCGCCACAAGCGGGAAAGCGATGAAGAAGCCGATGATCGCGAAAAGACCGGTGCTGATGATGGTTCCTGCTGTATGATGGGAAGTTCTGACTTTTGCGGTTGATGCAGTCATATCATCTTTCCTCCTTCTTGAAAGTTCCGGTCGCCACCAGCTGGATGGTATTGATGGCCAGTGCGATGATCAGCAGTATAACGCCGACAGCGCAGGCATAGCCGATATCATTTTTTTCGATGCCTCTCTTGTAGAGATATCCGACGATTGTCAGGCCGATGTTCTTGGGAGAAGAATTGCCGTTCCACAGCATGAAGCTTTCGAGGAACATGGCAAGACCGGCATAGACGGATATGGTGACAACATAGATTGTGGTTGGCTTGATGAGCGGAAGCGTAATGTACCAGAACTTCTGGCGTGCTGAGGCTCCGTCAATATCAGCGGCTTCATAGAGAACGTCATCAATCGATTTCAGTCCGGAGAGGAAGTAGAGTATGTTGACGCCTGTCCACCGCCACATGCAGAGCAGAAGCAGGGCGACCCATGCAGTCGGCTTGGATTTGAGCCATGCAATCGGAGCCTTTCCGAACCATTCAAGCAGCCGGTTCATCTGGCTTCCATCCGCTTCCGAGAACATCATACGGAAAAGCATACCGGAGATGACAACGGAGGTCAGCGCAGGGATATACATGATGACCTTCCACACGCCCTTGGCTTTTGTCAGACGACTTTCCATCAGGACGGCCAGAAGGAGCGGGATCGGAATCATGAGGAGCAGCGTCAGAGCCATATATTCAATGCTGTTCCAGACGGCGATGCGGAAGAATTTGTCATGCGCTAGCTTCAGATAATGAGCCGGTCCGACCCATACCTTGACGCCGAAATCGATGTTCTGAAAGCTCATGACGATACCGCTGATCAATGGATAAGCCCAGAATATCAGGAGGCTCAGGATAAAGGGCAGCACAAAGACAAAAGGTGCCACCTTCTGCGAATTAAGTGCTTTCTTGATCTTATACACGATGAGATTCCCCTTTCTTGTGCAGACAGCACAGTCGGCTGCATGTCATCAGACAACGGATGAAAGAAAAGGCCGCCGCGCAGCTGTGCGGCAGCCTTTTCTTGATTCAGCCATGCAGCGCCTCAGGTGATGGGAACGGCTGCCTGGTTCATCCGGCGATTCAGTCGATTTCCATATCGACGTAATCCTGTGCTTCTGCCAGCGCCTCATCTACATCTTTCCCCTCCTCAAGAACTTCATTGAGGGTGGTGGTGTTGATGTAGTCATTCAGAGTCGGAGAAACCGATGTTGTGTAGACGGTCCCGATTGCATCCTTGTCAGCAAGTTCGTTCAGAACTTCGTATGGCATGACACGGAAGAAGGTATTGTACACATTGTTCTTGTCGTAAGCGAAGTTCTTGTCAGACCAGAGGGACTTGTTGCAGACATCGAACCCGAGGTCATTCCAGATATGTTCCTCGCCTTCCTTCGAGCACTTTGCCCAGGTCAGCCATTCTGCTGCCAGCTCGGGGTTCTTGCACTGATTTGTCACGACCGTTCCGGTTCCGCCGATACCGACAGAGCACTTTTGACCGTCCTCGAAGACCGGAATCGTTGTGATGTCATACTTACCCTTCATCTCAGGCATATAGTTGACAAAACGGCTCATGTACCACATTGCCTTCGGGAAGGACGCGATCTTTCCTTCAGAGATGTTCTTATAGCCGGCTTCCAGATCAACATGGCCGTCTGTAGAGACCATCGCGATGCCATCCTTGAGCCACTGCTGCTGCATTGTCAGCATCTTCTTGACAGAGTCGAGCTCGACATTGACTTCTCCGTCCGGACCACCGGTCCAGTCTTCTCCATACTCAGCCATTGCAACCCACATCCAGTCTGTTCCGCCTGTATCGACGGAGGTCAGATAAACTTCTCCGTTTGAGGCTTCCTTCAGCTGTTCGCCGAGCTTTGTGTAATCATCCCAGGTCTTGACGGACTTGTAGTCGAGACCATACTTTTCGAAAATCTCAGCATTCCAGTACATGACACTCGCACCGACGTGTGTCGGAACACCAATCCGGGTACCGTCCGCCTGGCTGTAGACATCCAGTCTGGATTTGACCATCTTGTCTTCATAAGGAGCGAGTGCATCTGTCAGCGGGTAGAGCGGGCAGTTTTCTCCGGTATAGTTCGGAAACTGGCCGATCTCGACATCGCACATGTCCGGTGCCCCCTCGCCTGCCTGAAGGGACATCATCAGTTTGTTGTGCATATCGGAGTATGGATAGGTTGTGAAGGTGATGGTAACCGGCTTGTCAGGATTCTGTTTGTTCCAGAGATCAACCATCTTTCCGTAAAATTCGTTGTGGACATCCACGAAGGACCACATCTCGAACTTTGTGCCGTTTTCCGGACCGACCGTCGTAACGGCTGTTGCCTCTCCTTCTGTGCTTGCTTCAGTGGTTGCTTCCGTGCTCTCAGCCATGACGGAGATTGGCGAAAAAGCCATCAATGCTGCAGCTGCTGCAGCCAGTATCTTTTTGCTTTTCATGCGCGTGTTCCTCCCTTAATCAGAAAATCATGATCGGCCTGACATGCGGACGTCCGGCAGGATTGATCGGTTCCGGCCAGGCGACATTCCCACATATCACATGTCAGGCTGGCAATATGTGGAATAAACAGGCGACGCGTCGGTATTAGATGGACGTATTGTACAATTCAACAAAACAAATGTCAACAGTATATCAAAGTAATTTATAAATTACTAAAATATATAAACTAAAAAGCACAATATTTAAAATATATAGAGAAATAATTATGTAATATGACGAATAAAAGAAGTGAATTTTAGATAATATCAAATTAATTATTTGTATATTTCAGATATTGTGTTATAGTACCATCAGGTACGATTTCAATTATCAGGAGAAGCGCCTGAAAAGGACTTGTATAGAGGTGCATTTGGTATGAGATATTTAAAACATTTTTCGGAGCAGGCGGAGCTGTTCAGCGCGCTTGGATCGGAGGTTCGGCTGCATATTCTGAATCTGCTCCAGGAAAAGGGAAGAATGAGTATGAATGAACTTGCCGATGCACTGGGCCTGTCACAGGGAGCGCTGACGCCGCATATGAAACGGCTTGAGAGCGCTGATCTGATCCGGATTAACCAGGATGCGATGGCACATGGAAATATCAAGATGTGTGAGCCGCACCTGGATAAGATTTTTCTGGTTTTTTCCCAGGAGACAACCAGGCAGAATGAATATGCGTCCCACATTCGGGTTGGACAGTATTCCTCCTGTGAGATCTACCCGACCTGCGGGATTTCAACCGAGAAGTCCATCATCGGGGAGGTGGATGATCCGCGTTATTTTACGCATCAGAAACGGTTTGAGGCAGATGTCCTTTGGTTTACCAGAGGCTTTGTGGAGTACATGGTCCCCTGTATCATTCCGCGCAGCAGCCGGATCACGGACTTCAGGGCCTCTGTCTA
>USJM01000195.1 GCA_900555005.1 uncultured Lachnospiraceae bacterium
CCCCCGCCCTGCCCAGCCAGGCCTTGGGTGCGGGGGATAAACGGCGTCCCCGCCGCTCGGTGGCGAATGCGGTTCTGCTTGCCCTGATCACAACTGCCGCTGTCACCGCTGTTTTTGTTGTCTTCATGAAGCAGATCCTGCATCTGATGAATACGCCGTCCGACATCTTTGAGGATGCCTACAGCTACATCTACACAATCGCGTGGGGGCTTGTCTGCTGTGTCTTCTACAACCTCGGAAGCTCGCTTTTGCGCGCGGTCGGGAACAGCAAGGTTCCGCTTTTCACCCTGCTGTTCTCTGCTGTCCTGAACGTGTTCCTGGACCTTTTGCTGATCCTTGCCTTCCACATGGGAACCCGGGGCGCCGCTGTCGCGACCAATATCTCCCAGGCCATCTCTGCAGTTCTCTGCTTCCTCTACATCAGCAGGAAGGAGAAGCTCCTGATCCCGCACAGAGACGAATGGTACATCAGCAGGGCTGATACAGTCTTCCAGCTCCACGTCGGTCTGCCGATGGCCCTCCAGTTCGCCATCACAGCCTCCGGAACCATGATTCAGCAGACCGCGATCAACACCTTCGGATCGACCGCCGTGGCTTCATTTACATCGGCATCGAAGTTCCAGAACATCATGACCCAGAGCATGGTCTCGATGGGACAGACCATGGCCACCTACAGCGGGCAGAACTATGGAGCCGGCCGGATTGACCGCATCCACCTGGGTGTCCGGACTGCCGCTGCCTTCTCCGCTACGCTCTCCGTTGTCGAAGGCCTCATCGTCTGGTTCCTCACCCCGTATACACTCGGGCTGTTCTTCAGCAGTCAGGCCAATGTGCAGAAGCTCCTTCCCTGGGCGACACCGTACATCGGCTCCTGTGTGCTCTGCTATATTCCGCTCTCCCTGCTGTTCATCTACCGGAATACGATGCAGGGCTGCGGCTACGGACTGCTCCCGATGCTGGGCGGCGTGATGGAGCTGGCTGCACGTCTGACTGCCTCCCTGCTGGCCATCCACACGGGTGTCTACCTGTTCGCTGCTGTCAGCGATCCCAGTGCATGGGTTGCCGCCGGCGTCTTCACAGGTCTGGCATACTTGTATGTCATGAAAGACATCCATAAAAAACAGGCCGCGCTCCAGAGAGCTTCGGCCTGAAGGCAGATCTGTTATTCTTCCGAGAAGTCTGTATCCATCGCGGCTGTCACCTGATAGTCCGGGAAGGCTTCTCTAACCTTGTTCAGCATGGCCTGATAGAACTTCCCGCGGTCCTTCTCATTGAAGCTGACAACCATATCAAAGCGCATCGCCTTCTTCTCTTTCTCGACATAGAAGCCATGCACCTGAAGCACATTGGGATTCTCCTTGAGAATGCTGACAAGCTTGTCACGCATCTGCGTGACCTCCGGATCCTTCGTGTTGTAAGAGTACACGCTGATCGCAGTCAGCAGCACACCCTCCTCCTGATAGACCTTTGCGCTGATTGCCCTTGTCAGACTGTCTATTTCGTCCGCATTCAGTGTATCGCACACCTCGACATGAATCGATCCATTATAGACATCCGGTCCATAGTTGTTGAGGACCAGATCGTACGCTCCGCGTACTTCCGGAAATGAACAGACATCTGCCTTGATCTTTCTTGCAAGATCCGCGCTCGCTTCCTCACCCAGAATTTCCGAGAGCGTTTCCCGCAGCATGTCAATTCCGGACTTGATGATCACAGCGGAAATCACCGCGCCGAGCCAGGCCTCCAGCGAGACTGCGCTGTCAGGTAGATGGCAGCCGCCGCCAGTGTCGAGGCAGAGATCACGGAATCCATGATGGCATCCTGTCCGGAGTTGACCAGGGAATCGGAGTTGACCTTCTTGCCGGTTGCCTTCACAAACCGTCCGAGCACAATCTTCACGAGCACTGCTACCGCAACGATCACCAGCGTCACGGCTGTATACTCCGGTGTCTGCGGATGGATGATCTTTTTAACGGACTCCTGCAGCGACGTAATGCCGGCATACAGTACGATCAGCGAAATCACCATCGCGCTCAGGTACTCCATCCGGCCATAGCCGAACGGATGCTTCTTGTCTGCCGGACGCCCCGCCAGCTTTGTTCCGACAATCGTAATGATCGATGAAGCCGCATCGCTCAGGTTATTGACAGCGTCCATCACGATGGCAACCGATCCGGACGCCGCTCCCACAACTGCCTTGAAACCTGCCAGCAGGACATTGGCAAAAATCCCGATCAGACTGGTCCTGACAATCGTCCGGCCTCTTTCTCACTTTCATTCTTCTCCTCATCAGACTCTCCCGCGAGCCTGGATTCCTTCAATGATACTGACATAATAAATCCTCCTCTCCTGCCTGTCTCTCACGGTCTCAGCGGCGAAAAAAGCAGATCCCTGCCAATCGGCGTATAGAACAGTTCCCGGAACTTGTCCGCATCCTTCGTCTGTCCAAGTGCCCACATCGTCTTCGTCACGCAGGCCTCCAGCGTCATATCGTAGGATTCCGGAAGATCGAACCGGTTCTTCATCGTCTTTCCAACCTCATACACCGACATGTCACTGCCCTCGTGGACAACCTGGGTTGCCATGATGACCTGCTTTCCATCCGCGATGTATCGGGAAATGGCATCCGCGTAGCTGACCGGTACATCCTCTTCGGGAACACTCGCCGCCCCGGCTTCTGCCTGCCCATCCGGCAAAGTGCCACCCTGCGCCGGTGTACAGTTCGGCAGTCCGCCGACGCCGAACGACTCAATGATCACAGCGTCCGTACGGCTTCGCATCAGGTCGATCAGGCTGCCGTCCTCTCCAGGGATCAGTTTATGCAGCATGACGCGCCTGTCAAGATTGTGATACACCTTCAGCGGCCTTGTAATCATAAACTTGTCGTCAATGTAGAATGCAATCCGGTCATCCTGAATCACTGCTATGGTCGGATAATTGATGCTGGAGAATGCATTATAGCTCTTCGAGCGCTCCTTCTTTGCCCTTGTTCCGGCGATCACCTGACCGCCAAACACAATGTTGACCCCGCAGGCACGCTCATCGCAGACAAACCGGAGACTGTCCAGAAGATTCGTCCTGGCATCCGTGACTGCCAGGTCAATCGGCTTCTGCGCACCGGTAATCACAATCGGCTTCCGGCTGTTCTGAACCAGATGGGCCGGCGCGGCAGCCGTGTACGCCATCGTGTCTGTCCCATGGCAGATCACAAACCCATCGTAATGATCGTACTTCTTCTCAATCAGATCCGCAAGGATCAGCCACTGATCCGGCCCGACATTGGTCGAGTCCAGAAAAAACGGCTGAACCGTGTCGATCTGGCAGAACGCACCGGCTGCCGGAATATAGGTCAGAAGCTCCTGCGCCGTGATCGCCGGGCTGAGTCCGTCCTTCGTGTATTTGGAAGCAATGGTGCCTCCGGTCGCAATCAGAAGAATATGTTTCATCGATAATTCCCTCTTACCCTCTGCCGGCTTCCCGGATTGTCTGAAGCAGCTGTCTCTCATCATCTGTCAGCTTTTCCGTCTCAAGCAGGTGCCGCTCCTCGTCTGACAGTCCTCTCCTTCTGAGCAGGTCCGGTCTCCGCCTCAGGGTTCTGATCAGTGACTGTCTCAGACGCCATGCTTCCGTCTTCTGATGATCCCCTGTCAGCAGCGCTTCCGGAACCGGCTCCCCTTCCACGATCAGAGGCTTTGTATACTGCGGATACTCCAGCAGTCCTTCCTCAAATGACTCTCTCTGCGTGCTCTCTTTCCTCAGAACCCCGTCCAGCAGACGGATGACGGAATCCATCACAACCTTCGCCGGGAGTTCGCCCCCGGTCAGGATATAGTCCCCGATAGAAATCTCCTCGTCGGCATGGCGCATGACGCGCTCGTCCATGCCCTCATAATGCCCGCAGACCAGAATCAGGTGTTCCTTCTCCGCCAGCCTTCTGGCAGTCTGCTGGCTGTACAG
>USJM01000196.1 GCA_900555005.1 uncultured Lachnospiraceae bacterium
GCGGCCCGGGGGGGGGGGGGGCGGGGGGGGGGGGCCCTGCCGCGGCTGGTGCGGGGGATCGGCCTTCTTCCGGTCGATACCATCTTTCTCCCGGAAAAGACAAGAACGCAGGTTCACGGTGAGATCCTCAGTCCGGCGAAGGGCTTTGATGCCTTGAAAGGAAGACGGATCGAGGGATATGAGATCCATATGGGCCGTAGCGCCATCCGGGAAGGAAGCAGCGCAGAGCCATTTGCCCGTATTCTCACAGCAAGCGGAGAAGACTGCCGGGAGAAGGAGGATGGCTGCACCGTGGGAACCGTCTGCGGCACCTACGTTCATGGCATTTTCGATGCCGGCGATCTTGCATGGAGGCTGGCAGAGTCAGCGGCGGAGAAAAAAGGACTGCGGCTGACGGAGGGGGCGGTTCTGAGCCAGGAAGCCTTCCGGGAGCGTCAGTACGATCTTCTGGCGGCGGCGGTCAGGCAGAATCTGGATATGGAAGCTGTGTACAGGATACTGGAGGAGGGGATCTGAGACTGACGCCTGTCATCCTGCTGAGAAAACGATGTTTGTTGCAGGTTTGTGGCAAAACGTTCTAGGATAATTCAATTCTCCCATGGTATAGTAAGAAAAAAATTTAAAGGCTTGGACTTGCATGAACATTACGACACTTATCTTTATGATCTTCCTGATGGCGGGGCTCCTGATCTATTATCTGATACCCAGCCGTTTTCAATGGCAGTGCCTGCTGGGGCTGTCCTTCGTTTTCCTCTGGGCAGCTGACTGGCGGAATCTTCTGTTCGTTGGATATGTCGCAGCGGTCTCCTATGGATTTGCCATCTATATTGAAAGAATGCTTTCGGAGGCAGACCTTCCGGAGGACAGGGCAGCTCGAAAGAGCGTGAAGGCTGCAAGAGGAAGGAAAGCCAAGCGGGCTGTTCTTCTTGCAATTTTTCTGCTGATTCTCATCCTGGCGCTGTCCAAGTATGTGCCGGCAGCCCTTCATCTGAATCTGACCAGGGTGAATGAGACACTTCAGAGCCACTGGCGCTTCCTGAAACTCATCGTTCCGTTCGGTCTGTCGTATTACCTTCTGATGGCGATCTCCTATCTGCTTGATGTCTACTGGCAGCGGGGAAAGGCAGATCATTCCTTTTTTCACCTGGTATTGTTCATCTGTTATTTTCCGCAGCTGACGCAGGGACCCATCGGGACCTATGGACAGATGAAGGGAGAACTCTTCAAAGATCACGGGGAAGCCTGGGAAAATATCAAGGCGGGTCTTCCGCTGATGCTCTGGGGCTTTTTCAAGAAGATGGTGATCGCAGACCGGACGGCCGTTTTCGTCGGCCGGGCAAATTCAGGCACTCAGTACGGGCTTAATGTTCTGATCTGCCTGGTGCTGTACGGCATACAGCTGTACTGCGATTTCTCAGGCGGAATCGATGTCGTCAGGGGCGTTTCTGAGTGCTTTGGCGTGGGCTTGGCGAAAACTTCAGGCAGCCATATTTCTCAAAGGACCTGGGTGAATTCTGGAGAAGGTGGCACATCAGCCTGGGAGCATTCATGAAGAACTATATTTTCTTCCCGCTGGCGATGTGGAAGCCGCTCAAGCTTCTGAAGAAGCAGCTCAGAAAGCATATGTCCATGAAGATGGCCAGCAAGGTCATCGTGGCGATCGGCGATCTGATTGTTTTCCTGATCGTCGGGATCTGGCATGGTGCCGGATCCAAGTATGCCGGCTGGGGAATCTATAATGGCGCCATTCTTGCCTTCAGTGCTGTGATGGAGGATGTCTACCGGTCATGGAAGAACGATCTCCACATCAATGAGCAGTCAGGCCGCTGGCAGACGTTTCGCCTTGTGCGGACGCTGGTGATTGTGACAATCGGGTGGGTTTTTGACTGCGCTGATACGGCGTCAGGGGCAGTCCGGATGTTTTTCCGGATGTTTCTGCTGAACCGGACAAGCCTGAGCAGAATTTTTACGACGAAGGTTGAGACGCTTTTCTATCTTCCGATTCTTTTTCTGGCCTGCATGATCCTTCTGTGGGTGGACATCCAGCATGAGAAAGGGATTTCTCTGAGGCAGGCCATCGCTGCAAAGCCGTTCTGGAGACAGGCTGCGATCTGGACAGCTTTGTTCCAGGCGATCCTTCTTGTTGGAAGGACAGTCGGAGCCGGCGGGTTCATGTATGCGAACTTTTAAGGTATGCACCGGGATGGAGGATCCTCCGATGGCCGGTACCACCCAACCCGCAGATGGAGCACAGTGAAAGTGAACATGAATAAAAGACATACAGAGCAGAACAGACGAAAGGAAAAGCAGAGGAAGGAAAGGTGGGAACCGCAGACAAGGCTTGGAAAGGCGGGCTGCCTGATTGCCGTGAACATCGCGTGGATCCTGTTTTTCTCCTTCATTCTGACACAGCCCTCGATTCTCAAGGCAGAGCTTCGGGAGGTTCAGGGGAAGACAAACTACGACACGATTGTCGTCGGGGATTCCCATGGGGAGACGGCGGTCGATCCGGCAGTGCTGGACAAGGAACTCGGGACGACTTCCTTCAATTGCCCCCGCCGGATCATGCCGGTCAAGGATATCTACTACCTGATGAGGGAGGTCTGCTACCATAACCAGCCGAAGACCATTCTCTATGAGATTGACCCGACCTACTGGCGGATACCGGGTATCTCGCTTGGCAACGACACCAGCATCTTTTTTGCGGGAAGCGATCCCAAAAACCGACTGGATTACTTTTTCAATGAGATGCTGACGCAGCCGTTTCCGAATTTTATCGCGGACTACCGCCTGGCGCCGCGCAATGCCAGTCAGATCCCGGGAACGGCCTATGTTCGTCTGAGACCGTCCTACTGGCGACATGGCGAGGAGACCATCCCGATGATCATGAAGGCACTGTACCTGGGTGCCAACTATGAGTACAAGGGAAGGGGATTCCGGTACGGACATTCCTATTCTCTTCATATGGACACGCTGTACAAGCCTGTAAAGTTCAAGGTGAGCAAGATCGTGCCGGAGAACGTCGAATATTTCCACAAGATGGCGGAATTCTGCAAGTCGAAGGGTATCCGGCTGGTATGCTTTTACTCGGCACTGCCTCCATACAGACTGCTCCGCGAGAATGAGAATGCCGCCAATAAGTACTACACGGACCTCTGCAAGAAGGAGGGCGTGGAGTTCTACGACATGAATTATTTGAAGAAGGAGTACCTGGACCGGACGGATATGGATTATGTGGATCTGGACGGGCACATGATGGGAAGCCTGGGAGACAGGCAGACCAAAGTGCTGGCAAAGATTCTGAGTTCAGACGATCCTTCATCGATGTTTGTCGATTCCTATGATGTGGTACTGAAGGACCTACCGAAGGATGAGGCGACAAGCGGAAGCGTGCTGCTGAAGGAGGCGCGCCGATATGAGAAGAAAAAGCGGGAAGAGACCGAAAGAGCACTGGATTCTCCGGAGGTGACGGAGACCTCGTATGCCGATCCGGCAGAGGCAGATACACTGTAGGAGGTCTGGTGAAGAGGACAGGTCAGCTGCGGAGCAAGGAAGGGGATTTCCGATGAAGAATGTACTGGAATATCTGGAACAGACAGCAGGACGCTTCCCTGAGAAGCGGGCTGTGACCGACCCGGAGGGGAGCCTGACCTTTGCCGGGCTTCTGGAAAAGGCAAGGCAGGCAGGAACATATCTGACAAGGTATACGTCGCCCGGACAGCCGGTCGGCATCTATATGAGCAAGTCGAGAGACGCCTATGCGGCGATGCTCGGGATCGTCTATGCCGGCTGCTTCTCTGTCTTTCTCAATACCGAGCAGGGAACGCTTCGGCTGCGGAAGATGGTTGAGACATCCGGACTTTCCATTGTTCTGACGGACAGACCCGGCGAGGCTGCGCAGACATTCTGTCCGGAAGAGGAGGACGTGCGGGGACGGACAGTGCCGAATCCGGCG
>USJM01000197.1 GCA_900555005.1 uncultured Lachnospiraceae bacterium
TCAGCCCGGCCGGGCGGTGCAGTCTCAGTTGTCGTCTTCGCCGGGCTTGACGAGAATGTAATCGCTCAGCTCCATCTGTGTTCCGCCGGTGACCAGGTTCTGAATACCGGGATCGTTCCCGTATTTCTGGATGATGTTCTGGACAGTTCCGAAGCCGAGTCCGGTGTGGGCTGCAATCTCACGAATTGTAAAGTTTTTGCGCCGAAGCTTCAGGACGATCAGGATGATCCGCTCGTCCAGCCTGCTCGGGGAGGTGTTTTCCTCCCTGTCAGGTCTGGATGAGCGGTTTTTTCTGCGCTCTTTTCCGATCGCTTTCTCGATCATCGCAACTGTCTCGTTGATCTCCTCCATATGGGCATCGTCCGGTACATTGAAACGCTCGAGCCTCAGGCTGCGGCGTGCATCTTTCCTCAGGTCGTCCATCTGGGCACGCATCATAGCCATCTCAAGGGAGGCAGACTGAACCTGCTTCTTGAGGCTGAAAATCTGCTGATTGAGACGGCTGATCACTTCATTGCTGTTGTCACGATTCCCGTTTTGATCCTGTTTCATGGGCTTCTCCTGTATTCACACTGGCGTCCTTCTGCCTGTCAGTATATCATAGAAAGAGACTTCTATTGCAGAGGTAAAGGGAGACAAATGAATGATGAAATCAATAAAATATCATGAGGCAGCATACCCGGAAGAGGTCGGGGGAGACAACGAAAAAAACAGTTTCCAGCGGATCTATGATGTCGTCCGTCAGATTCCGAGAGGCAAGGTTGCAACCTACGGACAGGTGGCCAGGCTTGCTGGCAATCCGCGCTGGGCACGGGTGGTGGGATTTGCGCTGCATGTGAACAATGATCCCGAGCATGTCCCGTGTTACCGTGTTGTGACAAAGGACGGAGCCGTCTCCAAAGCGTTCGCTTTTGGCGGAGAGAATGAGCAGGTCAGACTGCTGAAGGAGGACGGGGTGGAGTTTCAGGATGGGCACGTGGTGATGGAAAAGTACCAGTGGGAGACGCCGTGGTGCGTATAAAAAAAATAGAATGCGCCGCTTCACGCTCATTTCCGGTTGTCGTCGCAGGTCTGTGCACAGCGACTGGACTTATACGCTGAAACATTATAAAATCTGGGTGCGAGTCTGCTGGATGTTGCGGAGGGGTGTGTGAGCAGAGCAGGCGGATGGAGGTTTTATCATGGTGAGAAATAGGACTGCGGCTGTTTGGCTGGCCGGGGCTTTGGCGCTGGAGTGTGCCTTCGGAGCGGGGGCTGCACCGGCAGTGATCCTGGGAGAGTCGGAGACGGAGACTGTCCGGGAGGCGGCTGGCAGCGGGGATAAGGATGCAGCTGCGCTTTCCCAGGGGGCGGCGCAGGAGGGCTCGACGGCAGCGCTTTCCGGGGAGAAGGCGGATGAGACGGAAGGGGCGTCTTCGGACGGGAAGCCGGACGGGGCCGGACCGATGAATGCGGAGGCCGAGGGGATCACCGCGGAGGAGGCTGTCAGGCAGGCAAGAGCGCTTTTTTCGAAGATGAAGCACTATGCGGAGCTGACAGACAACGAGAGCTTTGCTTCCTGCTTCGAAACGGCGATAGACGCGGATACGCTTCAGAATCAGATGAAGTCTGTGAGCCAGGCGGAGGCGGAGACAAAGGATCTCACGGAGCACAAAGATGTCTGCTTCCTGGATCCGACGGAAGACAAGACCCAGTCACCGTACTATTTTGGGGTCGGACTGACGGATTATGAGGTTGAGAAGGATGGTTCGGTACAGTGGTACTCGGTGCTGATGCGCGTTGCGAAGTACAAAGACGGCTGGAAAGCGTCGGCACTTCCGGAGGACAGTTTCTTTTCCGGAAAATATCCGGAGGGGTACGAGGCGGCCCTTGGAAGCGGAAGGAATGCGGTTGACTTGTATCCGTATCTGGCTCTTCGCTTTTCTGACAAGGGTGTGTTCGACGGGGCGTTCTACAGTCTTGTGAATATGGCCTGGCAGAATACAGACGGCAGTCTCGGACTTGCCCTGTGGCTTGCAAACGGGCAGGAGGGGACGAAGTGGTGCGACAGCATCGATCTGGTGCTGACCGATGGGAAAAGCAGGTGGCATCGGTGAACACGCCTGTTCAGCAGGCGGTCGAGGGCGGACAGAGCATGCTCGTTACAGTGAATATCCCGGCGGCCAATGTGAAGACAGGAACGGACAAGTGGAGCAGTCTGTCTGTTTCTTCCAATCTTCTTTATCAGTGATGTGAGAGCGTCGGAGCGAGGACGCTCCGGCCCGGGGGACGGGTATGAGAGTTTGCAGAAAGTGCGGGGCTCCGCTCCGGAAAACGGATCATTACTGCAGCCAGTGTGGCGCGAGGGTTCCGGCAAGTCCGGAGGAGAAGAGAGCGGAGCGGCTTGAGAAACAGCAGAAGAAAGAACGGAAGAAAGTTCATTTTCGTACGGCACCCCCCGGACGCAGACGGGACCGGCCTCTCGACAGCTTTGAAGAGTATGAGAATCGATCCAAAGCACTGAAAACAACAGTTATAGCCCTGATCATCATCATTGTACTGACTGCCGCGGCAGTCCTGGCCTTTGCCTGGAGAGAACGGATATGGATGTTTCATCCCAAAGCAGAGAAAAGCCAGCAGATTGTGCTCCAGAGTGAGGAGAGCGAGGCGGGCAAGGTGGAAAGTGAACTAAGAAAGCAGCTGAATGAGTCTGACAGCTGATGAATTCAGAGCCCATTTTTGGCAACCTGCTGTGCCTGGGAGACAGGCCAGTCCCACATCAAAGAGGAGAAGAGCGGATGAGTGTCAGAAGAGTCTATGCTGAGAAGAAGAAGGGATTCCGCGGCGCGGCGGAGAGCCTGGCTCACGAGGTCAGGAATTATCTCGGTATTCCGGAACTGAAAGAGATCCGGATTCTGATCCGTTACGATGTCGAGAATATCAGCGACGAGGTGTTCCGGGAAGCCGAGAGGTGTGTCTTCTCGGAGCCGCCTGTTGACGATCTCACGGAGGAAACTTTCCCTGTGGCGGATGACGAGAAGGTGTTTGCAGTCGAGTATCTGCCGGGGCAGTTCGATCAGAGAGCGGATTCTGCCGAGGCCTGCGTGAAACTTCTCGGAGAGAGAGGCGATGTCCGGATCCGCACAGCGACGGTCTATGTCTGCAAGGGGGATCTCTCAGATGCGGAGATCGGCCGGATAGAGAGCTACGTGATCAACCCGGTTGATTCCAGGCTGGCATCTCTGGATAAGGCGGATACACTGAAGCGCCAGTATGAACAGCCTGCGGACGTCCGTGTCTTTGATCATTTCCGTTCTCTGAATGAGGAGCAGCTCAGGTCGCTTTATGAATCCCTGAATCTTGCGATGACCTTCCGTGATTTTCAGTTCATCCAGACCTACTATCTGCAGGAGGCACACAGGGATCCGACCGTAACGGAGATCCGTGTGCTGGACACCTACTGGTCTGACCACTGCAGACACACGACGTTTGCAACGGAGCTCAGAACAATATCCATCGAAGACGGACGATACAAAAAGCCGATTGAGGACACCCTCCGGCAGTATCTCTCTGATCGAAAGACGGTTTACGGAGACAGAAAGGACAAATATGTCTGTTTGATGGACCTTGCGACCATGGGTGCAAGGATCCTGAAGAAGGAGGGCAGGCTGACCGACCAGGAGGACACGGACGAGATCAACGCCTGCCCATCGTGGTTCCGGTCAAAATCGATGGGAAAACCGAGGAGTGGCTTGTGAATTTCAAGAACGAGACGCACAACCACCCGACCGAGATCGAACCCTTCGGCGGCGCAGCAACCTGTCTGGGCGGGGCGATCCGCGATCCGCTTTCCGGCAGAACCTATGTCTATCAGGCGATGCGCATCACAGGTGCGGCGGATCCCCGTCAGCCGATCAGTGAGACGATGAGCGGGAAACTGCCTCAGAAGAAGCTGGTTG